>CAYSTR010000120.1:0-7502 GCA_964433745.1 uncultured Oscillospiraceae bacterium
GTGATTGACCCCTCATTTTATTTTAAAATAATTGTCATTCTCCGTTACATTATCACTATTGACTTCTTTATCCCAATTATACCACCCTTTTTTATAAATTTCAACATTCAGTTAAATTTCAAAAATTATTGCAAAATATGGAAAATTAGGGTATAATAGTAGAGGACAAAAAAAGAAAGGGCGGGACATATGAGTGCTGTATTTTCCGTTCCGCTGACACGGCTTGTCGGCGAATTTGCTTTGGAAGCGGTGTACGAGCCCGAAAACATCGCCAGTATCGAGATTGTAAGCGTTGATGTAAACCGTCCGGGACTTCATCTGACAGGTTTTCTCGACTTTTTCGACAATCAGCGTATACAGGTATTCGGGAAAAGCGAGCTGGGTTATCTTGAAAGCATTGGTGAGGAGAACGCACGAAAGAGCCTCGAATGCTACTTCGAGAAGAAGCCGCCCGTTGTCATAGTCACCCGCGGGCTTGAAGTGCCGGACGATATGACCGTCTGCGCCAACAAATTTGGTGTGCCTCTATATAAAACGCAGGACACCACATCTACGTTTATGTCCGGGCTTATCTCCATACTCAATGTGGAGCTTGCACCGCGCATAACGCGTCACGGTGTGCTTGTAGAGGTATACGGTGAGGGTATACTGCTGTTGGGCGACAGCGGCGTGGGTAAGTCCGAGACAGCTATAGAGCTGGTCAAGCGCGGTCACAGGCTCATAGCGGACGATGCCGTAGAGATAAGACGCGTGTCCAACAGGACGCTTGTGGGCTCGTCCCCTGCCAACATCCGCCACTTTATTGAGCTTCGCGGTATTGGTATTGTAAACGCGAGACGAATATTCGGTATGGGCTCGGTTAAGATGACCGAGAAGATAGACATGGTAATACAGCTTGAGCTGTGGGATCCGGACAAGGTGTACGACCGCATGGGTCTGGAGAACGAATACACCTCCATACTGGGGCTTCAAATACCGTCACTGACCATCCCTGTCAAGCCCGGTCGAAACCTTGCGGTTATACTGGAGGTTGCCTCCATGAACAACCGTCAGAAGAAGATGGGCTATAACGCCGCCGCCGAGCTGATGGAGAACCTCGGCATGTCAGAACCGGCGCAGCACGGCGAGAGAAACAGGGAATGGGATTTATTTTATTAAGCTTATTAGGAGGATATCATTGAATATTATTGCAGATCTGCATTGTCATACCATCGCATCCACTCACGCTTTCAGCACGATTATGGAGAACGTCACGATTGCCGCCGCAAGAGGGTTATCTGCCATAGCCGTAACCGATCATGGCCCTGATGCACAGGACGCGCCTCACATTTGGCATTTCGGAAACCTTGGTGTTGTGCCGTCTTTTATACAGGGTGTGCGCGTACTAAAGGGCGTGGAAGCAAATCTTATCAATCTAAACGGCGAGATAGATATCCCCGAGGGCATTTTAAAGAGACTGGAATGGGTCATAGCCTCCTGTCATGACAACGTGTCGCCCAGGGGAAGCCGCGAGGAATACACCGGCATGTATCTAAAGGCGCTAGAAAATCCGTACATCCACGTTCTGGGGCACTTGGGGGACGAGCGCTTTGCCTGCGACTATGAAAAGGTCGCAGCCGGATGTAAAAGTCACGGAAAGATTATCGAGATAAACGCACACTCCTTTTCCGCACGTCCCGGCTCGCCGGAGAACTGCCGCGAGATTGCCCTCTGCTGTAAGCGGCTTGGTGTGCCCGTTGTGGTAAACTCGGATGCGCACTTCTGCTATGAGGTGGGACAGTTTGACGATGCACTGGAGCTTCTTCAAGATATAGATTTTCCGGAGGAGCTTGTTATAAATTCCAGTATTAACCGCTTGGAAAAACACATAAAGATTAAGTAGGAGGCAGTATGAAGTACTACATCGGTATTGACCTGGGCGGCACAAACATAAAAGCGGGTGTGGTAACAGACACACACGAAATCATCGCAAAGGAGAGCATAAAAACAAACTTTCCCCGCACAGCCGAGCAGATTGCCGACGATATGGCGGCAGTGAGCCGCACTGTATGCGAAAAGGCAGGTATCTCTATTGACGATGTGGAATGGGTGGGCATCGGCACTCCCGGCACGGTGGACACAGAAGAGGGAATCATCGAGTTTGCCAACAACCTAAATTTCCACTTTGTCCCCATGCGAAAGCTCATGGAGGAGCGTCTGGGCAAGAAGGTATACCTGGAGAATGACGCAAACGCCGCCGCATTCGGAGAGGCGGTTGCGGGTGTAGCAAAGGGTGCAAAGCACGCTATAGGCATCACCCTGGGAACAGGTGTGGGCGGCGGTATCATCATAGACGGCAAGATATACGGCGGCTACAACTTTGCGGGGGCAGAGCTGGGGCACATGGTAGTCGAATACGAGGGCAGACAGTGTACCTGCGGCAGAAAGGGCTGTATTGAAGCCTACGCATCGGCAACCGGGCTTATTAACATGACAAAAGAATACATGGCGGAATATCCCGACTCCTATCTGTGGGAGCTGTGCGGCGGCAACCTCGACAACGTAAGCGGCAAGGACGCATTCATCGCACAGAGAAAGGGCGACGAAGCGGGAAGAAAAACCGTCGAGAAGTACATCGGATACCTAGGCTGCGGACTGGCAAGCTTTGTAAACATCTTCCAGCCGGAGATTCTGTTCATAGGCGGCGGCGTGTGCAACGAGGGAGAAGCACTGTTAGCCCCACTCCGCAAGATAATAGAGGAGCAGTCCTACTGCGTCAACGAGAGCCGCCGGACAAAGCTTGTCGTGGCAAAGCTAGGCAACGATGCAGGCATAATAGGCGCAGCCCTAATGGGGGGCAGCAAATAGAAGCAACTCCCCACATACTACTAGCAACCAACAACTAGTAACTAACAGCTAATTGGGGTGATTCTATATTCAACGGATTTAACGGACTGATGCTTTTGGACGAACCGATGAGCAGACACACCACCTTTAAGGTGGGCGGCGCGGCAAGGTACTTTCTTGTCCCCTATGATGAAGCCTCTCTAGCTAAGGCGCTAAGGCACTGTGACGAAAACGGTATACATCGCTTTATCATAGGGCGCGGCTCGAATCTTCTCGTGCCGGACGAGGGCTATGACGGTGCAGTCATCATGCTTCATCACAGGTTGGGCGAGATTTTTCGTACCGGTGAGTCCACGCTCTATGCCGGAGCGGGGGCGGCACTGTCAAGGCTCTGCCGGGTGGCTTACAACCTGTCACTGTCGGGGCTTGCGTTTGCATTTGGTATCCCCGGAACGGTGGGCGGTGCGGTCTACATGAACGCCGGTGCATACGGCGGGGAGATGGCGGACGTAATCACCGAAGCCAGTCACATCGGGGACGGATACGAAAAAGGGACGTTAAAAAGGCCGGATATGGCACTCTCATATAGACACAGCGCATACACGGACAACGGCTTTGTTATCACAGGCGCGTCATTCGAGCTTAGAAAGGGAGATAAGAATGAGATTCTCTCGGCTATGAACGATGTGATTGCCAAACGGTATGGGAAACAGCCCATGGAGCTTGGCTCTGCGGGTAGTACATTCAAGCGTCCGGCGGGCAGCTATGCATCGGCACTCATCGACCAGTGCGGGCTAAAGGGTGAGCGCATAGGCGGTGCGATGGTCAGCGAAAAGCACGCGGGATTTATAGTGAATACAGGCACAGCCACCTGTTCGGACATTCTAGCTCTCATGGAGCGGGTACAAACCGTGGTGTTTGACATGACAGGATACAAGCTGGAGCCGGAGGTCAAGATATTAATGTAAAGGAGCGGCGTATGAAGATAGGTGTATTGTCCGACTGCTTTAGAGCGGGATTTGTCGGAGGGGTAGAAAAGGCGGCGGCATTGGGAGTAAAGGGGCTTCAGGTGTACATGGTAAGCGGAGAAATGGCTCCCGAGACCATCACACCCGAACGTGCTAAGGAGATAAATGCGCTCCTAGATAAGCATGGGCTTGTTATCAGTGCGGTGTGCGGCGATCTGGGCGGTCACGGCTTTATGAACGAGCAGGATAATCCCGCCAAGATTGCCCGCTCCAAGCAGATTGTGGACGCGGCAGAGCTTTTAGGTGTCACGGTCGTCACTACACACATCGGTGTTGTGCCGGAGGATAAGAACTCCCCCCGCTATAATGTGCTAAAAAACGCATGTAGAGAGCTAGGCGAGTATGCGGGCAGAAAAGGTATGTACTTCGCCATCGAGACAGGTCCGGAGACGGCTGAGCACCTTAAAGCATTCCTTGATGATGTGGGTGTAAAGGGTATGGCGGTCAATCTTGACCCCGCGAACCTTGTCATGGTCACGGCGGACGACCCGGTTAAGGCTGTCTACACGCTAAAGGACTATATCGTACATACCCATGCCAAGGACGGCAGACAGCTAAAGCCTTGTCAGGCTGAGAAGATATACGGCGCATTTGCCGAGGGCGGCATTGAGGATATGCGTATCTGGGAGTACTTCATCGAGACCCCCCTGGGCGAGGGTACGGTGGACTATCCCGCATACCTTGCGGCACTAAAGGAGATTGGCTACGACGGATTTCTGACCATCGAGCGCGAGGTCGGGGACAATCCGGAGGGCGACATAAAAAAGGCTGTGGATTTCTTGGGTGAAAAGCTACAGAACCTCAAATGATATTAAAGGAGCGTACAACTTGCAGATACCACGCGTGGCGGCACTGCACGATATCTCCGGTATAGGGCGGTGTTCCCTGACCGTCGCCATATCTGTGCTGTCCTCCCTCTCGGTTCAGACCTGTCCTGTACCCATGGCGGTGTTCAGCGCACAGACCGGTTTCCCGCATTATTTTATCCGCGACCTCACCGATGCAATACCCGGCTTCATGGACGGACTGTCGGCAATCGACGCAAGGTTTGACGGGATATATTCGGGGTTTCTTTTAAATCCACAGCAGATAGCGCTGACAGGTGAGTTTATCGAGCGGTTCGGGGATGGAGCCATCAAGCTCATCGACCCGGTTATGGGGGATGACGGTCGGCTCTATCCTGTGTTTGACGAAGAGTTCTGCCGGATGTTCCGCTCACTTATCCGAAAGGCCGACATAATAACGCCAAACCTCACCGAAGCATGTCTCTTGACAGGGCGAACATTCCCCCAAAATCCCGAACCGGACAGTCTGTGGGACATAGCGGATGCGCTTATGGAGCAAGGTCCTGCCACGGTGATAATCTCCGGCGTGACTACAGGGGAGCATGTGTACACCCTGTGCGCCGGACAGAACGGTCGGCAGATACAAAAAAGTCCGCGCATAAAAGGCAGCTACTCCGGAACAGGGGATATTCTGGCTTCACTTCTGTGCGGGATGCTCGTCCGAGGCGTGAAGCTGGAGAAAGCGCTGCCAAGGGCTGTCCGCTTTCTTGAAGCCGTCCTCACATTTACAGGTGAACAGGACACCGACCCCCGGGAGGGTATACTATATGAACCGTTTCTATCGGAGCTGAAAGGAATTTAAATGTCCAACCGTATTAAAAATCTCACATTGACAGCTATGTTTGCAGCTTTGATTATGCTTGCGACCTACTCTATACGCATTCCCATCGGACTAAACGGCGGATACATCCATCTGGGCGACTCGATTATATATCTCTGCGCCGTGATTCTTCCCATGCCCTATGCTCTGGCAGCCGCCTCTATAGGCGGGGGACTGGCGGATCTATTATCAGGTGCGCCTATCTGGATTATCCCCACCATGCTCATAAAGCCCCTCTCGATTCTCATGTTCCGCCGTGGGGACAAGCCCCTGGGAGTGAAGAATCTGCTGGCTCTTTTGATAGCGGGAGTGATATCTAATGCCGGATACTATCTCGCAGAGGCTATCTTCACCGGAAGTATGCTCGTCCCCTTTATCACCCTAATGGGCGGCATTATCCAGTGGGTGGGAAGTGCTGCTGTGTATGCGGTACTGGCATTTATGCTCCCTAAACTGCGGCTTGGAAAGAACTAGAAGCAATACCTATAGCGAAGCGTCTGGGAGACGAGACAACGCTATTTCATTTATCATTATGTGTTCGATTGGAGCGTGGTCATAACTATGTCTGATATCGTCTATACTCTGGGGCAAAATCTATATCTGAACCTCACGAACCGCTGTCCTTGCGCGTGTACCTTTTGTATTCGTCAAAACGGCGCGGGTGTAGGCTCTGCCGGTAACCTCTGGCACGACAGTGACCCCTCTCTTGATGAGGTAATGAAAGCGCTGTCCGGGGTTAACCTTAGCGACTACCCCGAGGTCGTGCTCTGCGGGTATGGCGAACCCATGTGTGCGCTAGATACACTTGTCAAGACCTGCGACTATCTAAAGTCCCACGGCTGCCGGGTGCGGCTCAACACAAACGGTCTGGCCGATCTCGTTCACGAAAAGCCCACGGCACACCTGTTAAAGGGGCGTGTGGACATTGTGTCGATAAGCCTTAACGCTCCCACAGCGGACAAGTATATGAAGCTGTGCGCTCCCGAATTTGGTGAGCGTTCGTTTGAGGCTATGCTTGCGTTTACAAGGGAGTGTAAGCTATATGTTCCCACTGTAATCCTGTCGGTGGTGGATGTTATCCCCGAAGAGGATATCGCCCAGTGCCGCGCTATCGCAGAGGGGATGGGCGTGGAATTTCGTGTGAGGAGCGCGGAATGAGTGCGGTGTCCCAGTCCCCGGAAATATACTGGCGCAAAAGGAATAAAAGGAATAAGCACATACTGTGGACGGCAGCCGTGCTTGTTCTCGTTATTATCATATTTATCTTCACGCGGCGGATATACCCGATAGAGCGCGGGCTTAGTTCGTTCTGCCCTAACAGCAATTCTATATCATATCTAGTGGAGACAGGCATAGGAGAGGTGACGATTACAGCCAGCTTTCAGAATAACCTGTCATTCGAGAGTTATGACGAGACCCTCTACCGTATAAAATGCTTCTTCGGCTATACGGGGAAACCTCCAGAGCCGGTGGATTTCTATATCGGGCGGTATGCCCCGCAGGCTCTGCCCTTGGAGCTAAACTACCTGTTTATTCGATTTTTTTATATGTTGGGATTTAACTTTGACATAAACATTGTCCTTGCTTACCCTGACGGCAATGTCTTTTTAGAGCAGCGCATTTCACCGTCTAGGCATATGTGGGGCGAGATGATAAGCAGATATACAAATGAAGCAGATTCGTAAATTATTTATTTTTGGTCTTGACATATTTTTTGTATGTGGTATAATAAAATTAAACAAGGGAACACCGTTAGACGGTTTACTCCCTAAGGTAATTCGTTAAAAATAACCGCATACCTTTGTAGTGGGGGCGGTTATTTTTTTTTGTGTTTACGAACCGTTATATACAGGTCTTTCGTTACCATTACGAGAATAATGAGACCTAATATGTATTCCATGCAAACACCCCCCTTCATAAGAAGGGAGTAAACCGCCTAACCGTGTGATGTTCCCCTGTATCTGTAGTATATCATATGAATTT
>CAYSTR010000121.1:0-7449 GCA_964433745.1 uncultured Oscillospiraceae bacterium
AAAGAACTCCCTCAAATCTTCATCATTACCTTTTATCAGGTGTGAAAAACTTTTACCCGTTATCCTTTCCATTACTATGGGAGAAACATTGTGTTCATATAACGGTATTCTCTTCGGCACTTGATTTTTTGCACTGGCAACTATATTTCCAAAGTCTGGTATAAACATACTTTCACCTCATAAAAATCCAAGTTATTTACAAGCAAATGCTCTGATACCCAATTAAATATAGTATTTAATGAAGGTATCAGAGCATTGTCTAGTTATTAGTTTAAAGCGTCAGAGCGCTCATTCGCCTTTTGATTAATGAATTCCTCATAAGCTTCAATGCCGCCCTTAATAAGCTGCTCACGGTAAGCGTTTAGTATTTGTAATGCCTCTTCGTTAGTTTTTGCAAAATATGCTCTGTTTAGTGTATCGTTATAGGTGCTCCAATCGGTTATCTGGTCGATATCGGCTGCTTTATCGTATTGATTTTTAAAGTAGCTTATACGATATCCGTTAACTAATGTTAGAGGGGAACGTTTCTTGACAAGCTCATACGCTTCGTCCTTTTGCTCGGCTGTACCGGGGGTCTGCTCCCCAAAGAAGCTCACGCGGTCATCTAAGCATACAAATGCGGTATATGTGGACTGTATACCCTCATCATAAACCAGCTTTACATTGTTACGATAATTGTCAACCCACTGTGTTGTCATACGCGGTTTCCCGTCAGCCATTGTGTAATGCGTACCGTCCACACCATAGTAAACAAGGGTCTTACCTTCCGTACTGTTCATAAAGTTTAGCAGCTTCATGGAGGCTTCGGGGTTCTTGTTTGTTTTTGAGAAGAAGATAACAGGACATCCGGCACGCCCGTTCATTAGCTTATGTGCGACCTGAATATTGTCACCGTTAGCGTCCAGCGCTGTTAATGGTACATACTCCATCTCGGGATTTGTTGTGTATAACGTTGTAGAGAGTTTATCCTTCATATAAAAGTAGTGTGCACCTACTAAAGCGACTCTACCGGTTGCCATCTTTTCTGTGGCTATTGTATCGTTTTGGGTTAATGCTTCAACGTCGAACAGCTTTTCGTCAATAAGCTTTTTCATAAATAGAACCTGCTCGTCAACAAGCGGAGAAAAAGCTGAATATCTTAGCTTACCGTCTACAAAGCTAAAGCCTGCAAGATTGTTATCGTTAAATGAGTTTGTTAGAGGAACATAAGACCAACCATTTGCCCATGTTCCGGACGGGATAACAGGCTTTCCGTTAATGTCTGTGAAATTGCCGTCCCTTATCTTCTTTAGCAGCTCGTATATGTCTTCTGATGTTTTAATATCGTCTAGGTTTACATTAAGAGCCTCAATAATATCCTTACGTACAAAGTTTGCTACACCCCAGTTCATATAATCCTCTACAGATTTAGGTATCTGCTGGGGAATGAAGTAATGTACGCCATTAAATATTGGATCCTCCAAGTCATTTTCTCTAAAATCTAACGCAGTTCCTTCGGTAAGCGCCGATTTAACGTTTTCCCCATACTGATTGATTAAATCGTCAAGCGGTAACAGCAAGCCTTGAGATGCAGCATTCTTAATTGCGATGGTACAGGCATCAGCTCCGCCCCAAAATGGTGCATTTACAATATCAGGTATATCGCCGGTGGCAAAGGCTAGATTGAGCTTTTCCTGTTCGGGAGTGGATATATACTGTATATCCAGCGTGACACCGGTTTTTTCTCTGATAACCTTGGCTACAGTATTATCAGTAAGATCAGTTGGCGCAATAGCTCCGGCACCATTCCATGTGTGTAAATAGGTAAGTGTTACCGGCTCAATTACATCGGTCGATTGTGCTTGACTGGATGAATTTGGTTCAGAACCAACTTGTGATGAAACGCTGGATGAGGACTGAGCTGTGCAAGCCGGTAACATCATCAGTACCAGCGCCAGAATTAAAGCAGTTATCCTTCCATACTTTGTCATTGCTTTTATCTCCTTAGTTTAATATATATTTGATAGTGCCAAGACACTTTCAAACGCTAATTATTCCTTAATAGAGCCAATTAACACACCTTTAGTAAAATACTTCTGCAAAAAGGGATAGACACACACTATAGGCAACGTGGTAATAACTAAAAAGGTCATTTGCAAGGCTTCCGGAGTGGTGGAAGCTTTCGCGGCTGATGTATTAACCCCTCCGCCTTGAGTAAACATCTCACTGCCAAAGGAGGCTTCAGATAATATCTTCTGTAAAAGCGTGGCGGCTGGCAGGAGCTTTACATTTGTTACATAATAAGCTCCCGTGAACCAATCATTCCAGTGTCCCACACCATAAAACAGGGCAATGGTAGCTAGCATAGGCATAGATAGTGGCAGATATATCCTATAGAAAATCTTTAAATCATTACAGCCGTCAATAAATGCAGACTCTTTCAATGCTGGCGGTATCGTATCAAAGTATGTACGCATAATTACTATATTAAAGAAGTTATAGATAAAGGGTAAGATATATATCCAAAAGGTGTTCGACAAACGCATCTCACGCATTAGGATATAAAACGGAATTAATCCTCCGTTAAATATAGTGGTAAAGAAAAAGAAAAAGATTAAGAATGTTCGCCCGGGCAGCTTTTTATATGTAAGTGCAAAGGCAACACCGGCAGTTAGAATAACCGAAATAACCGTCCCGAGCACTGTACGCATAACAGATATACCCACTGCGCCGAATATGTTTGGGTTTTCAAAGACCTTTACATAGTTACTTAATGTAAATTGGCGAGGCAGGAAGTAGATTCCGCCTTTCATGGCATCAAACCCATCATTAAAGGATAGCACTAAAAAATAGAGAAAGGGATACAGTGTAATAAACCCCAATATTATTAACGAAAAGTAGTTAATAGCTGTCGGAATATATGAGATCTTACTTTTCTTATTTACCACTTGTTTACTCCTTTACCACAATGATATTTCAGTAAACTTTTTAACAAGCTTATTTACAACAATAATTAAGATTAATGATATTACCGATTGAAACAAACCCACTGCTGAAGCTAAACTGAACTGTCCTCTTGAGATACCTACTTTTAGCACATATGTATCTAAAATTTCTGAAATATCCTGTACAGGCGGGGTTTGCATAAGAAAAATCTGCTCAAAACCTGCTTTCAATATGTTACCGAAGGAAAGAATAAAAAGTATGCCCACAGTAGGTAAAAGACACGGTAATGTAATATGTAGTAAGGATTTAAATTTCCCAGCACCGTCTATTGCTGATGCTTCATACAATTCAGGGCTAATCCCAGACAATGCAGCCAGATAAACAATAGAACTCCATCCAACATTTTTCCATATGTCAATAATAATAACCAAAGGATAGAATGTGTTCTTATTGCCCATAAAATAGATAGCCTCAATATTAAACAAGGCGGATAATAATTCATTAACAGGACCTGCGTTCGGCGAAAGGAATTTATTGAAGAGAGTTATTACAACAACCCAAGATACAAAATATGGAAGATAGGATACAGTCTGAATAACGCGTTTAAATGAATAGTTTACTACTGAGTTTAACATGAGAGCTAGAATTATCGGTGCAGGAAACCCAAAAATCAACCTTAACATACTTATAGTAAGAGTGTTCTTAATGAGCATCCAAAAATCATAGCTGTTAATAAACTGATTAATATATTTTAACCCCACAAAAGGGCTGTTCCATAAGCCAGTATCATATCGGAAATCTTTAAATGCCAATGTTACTCCATACATTGGTAAATAGCAAAATATGATATACCATAGAATGGCAGGGATTACTAATAAATAAACATATTTATGAGCTAAAACCCGTTTTATTAATTTCAACCTCATCATTCCTTTCTTGTCAATATTGTACAAAAACGACAGGAGAATTACAATGGAAAGTTTTTTGAATTATAGTGTACTATTTTTGGTTCTTCTTATTAATTTATTTTTCTCCTTGTCATTAATCTGATAATATGCTATACTCAATGTGAAAAGGAGGGTATAAATGCATAATATTAAGTTCACTTTAACGATAAAGTTTGCATGTGCAGTTTTGCTTCTCTTTTTTTTGCCAATGATTACTATCAACATACTGTCATACAGAAACATAGAAAATAGCATTACCGACGAGATGACACAAACATTTGATTATTTTACCCGTCAGTATTCCGACGCGGTAGCATATAAGCTTGACCTAAATGCCAATATGCTTGATAACCTTGCATATAATCCAATAATTCAAGAGCTGCTAACCCGTGTTGGAGGTGAAGAACTATCTCCCGTTGAGATAAATGCTATATTATCCTTTGCAGTAGACCCGGTTCTCCTATTGCAATCCGACACCCAAGTATATGACCTGCGTATATATCCTTTAAAGAAAAAGCTTCAAACAGACGGCTGTTATATACATAATATAGAAGAGGTTCAAGATACAAGCTGGTATAATGAAGCTAAAACCAACTCCCTTCCTATTAACATAAGTATTTCATATGCAGAAGGGATAAAAATACCGCTGGTTATGATAACTAAACCCATATACGAGCTCAGGGGTGAGAGCTTTGGGGCACGTATTGGATTAATACAAGTTTTACTTAATGCTGATAATCTTTTTAAGCTTGAAGATAATTCCGACATTATGACCTTTGAAATTTCAAGAGAAAACTCAAATCAGAAGATAATTAAAGTGCAGTCAACCCCAAATACGGAGGAGGGAATACATATAACAAGAGGGCTTTTAAACTATGATTTAGTTTTGTCATTTCAGTTTAGCACAAAGCAGATAAATGACAAAATAAATGAAGCATTGGCCTCACTTTTGTTATTAGTATTATTTATAATTTTATGTATTGGGGTTATTATCTTTTTCTTTATCAAGCTTTTTTCAGCGAGGATTCAAAAGATTATTGATAATATGAAACAAGTAGCGCAAGGCTCTTTGTATATCTTACCACCAAAAACAACTCATGACGAACTATTTATTCTGGAGAAAAATTTTTATGAGATGACCGTAAGACTCAATAATCTAATTGAGGATAATTATACAATAAAGCTGCAAAAAAAGGAAGCCGAACTCATGGCTTTACATGCACAGATAAACCCTCATTTTCTTTACAATACTCTTGAAACAATCAATGCAATTGCTTGCTCAAATAACTGCAATGAAATATGTAAGGTTACGCAAACATTAGGTGATATGCTTCGTTACTCAATCAATCAATTCCATGGTGATTTTGTTTTTCTAAAGGATGAGCTAATTCATGTAAAAAACTATTTAGAAATACAAAAAATCCGATTTGATGGTTTATTCGACTACATAATTGACGTGCCTGATAAACTATTAAACACTCAAGTAATAAAAATAATGCTGCAGCCGCTAGTTGAAAACGCTTTAGTACATGGAATACAAAAAGCTCAGCATAAAGGACTTATTGCTATAACTGCTCATGTTTCTAATCCTTATATCGTAATTGAAATACAAGATGATGGTGTAGGGATACCTACGGATGTTTGTGAAGTACTGGTTTCATATATTAACGATAACAATGAGAAGCAATTACACGAGAGAACGCATATAGGTATTCGCAACGTACATCAAAGAATTAGGCTTGCTTTTAGTGGTATGGGAGGCGTTGTTATACAATCGGTTAAGGGACAAGGGACCATTGTAAGAATTAATATACCGCAATAAACAAGGAAGGAGGGAATAAAAAATGTACAATGTTTTGGTTGTCGAAGACGAAAAATGGGTTCGAACTGGGCTTGTCAAAAGAATACGCTCCCTTTTTCCCGCACTCTCAGAAATAACTGAAGCAGCAGACGGATTAGATGGTCTAGACATAATAAAAAATATGGACATACATATTGTCATATCCGACATAAAAATGAATAATATGGACGGTTTACATATGATTTCTGAAGCTGTTACACTTAAACCTAATATTAGGTTTATCATAATAAGTGGGTACTCTGAATTCTCATATGCACAAAAAGCAATCTCGTTAGGAGTAAGCGGTTTTTTACTAAAACCCATATCTGATGATGAGTTAAATAACGCTTTGGAAAAGGTAATAAACGAACTACAAAGGGATAAGGTATTGAGCGAAATTGAGCAGAACAATGCAGTTTTGAAACAAAACAAGGAGCGACTTACTAAAGAGAAGCTTCTAAATATGTTACTTATAAACAGTATTGTTCCTGCAACCCCCTTTCTCCCGATCGAACCAATGTATTATATATGTACCCTAGTCCAGATTAATATGGATAGCCTTAAAGCTGCGAACTCTCATTTTTCCAGAAATGATGCTGCTTTAATTAGCTACGCAGTGTCAAACATAGCATCAGAATTAAGCTTGCAATGCGGTATTATGATATATACAGCAAATGATTTAACCACCCCGTTTCAACTGATACTTTTATTTACGCATATTTCAGAAGCATATCTAAAAGAGCAGGTATCCAGTATTGCCTCAAGTCTGCTTAAACACACCGATTCTTTATTAGAGGTGACCATAACCATTGGAATAAGTGAAGCCACGCTTACACCCGAAAAGGATGTATATTTACAAGCAAAAGCAGCAGCAGAGGGTAGACTGGTAAGAGGAGGGGGTATATATTATTACAGGGCAATAATTCTTTCATCAATACATAATAAAAGAGAGCCGAACCTACAGATGCTCAAATACTGGATTTATAATAATGATGCTCCTAATATCCATAAAACATTAACAAGTATTATTAACGACTCTAATGAAACATCACCTATTTATCTAAAAGAATTGTATTTTGAGGTTGTTAATGTTATAATGGAGATGTATAGAAATAAAAAAGAAAAAATACCCTCCCGGTTTTATATTGAAATGTTGTCGGGAGATATTTTTAGAAACATTAACAGTAATGAAGAGCTTATATGCTTTCTGTATACCTCTATTCTCGACATATTTCATGATATAAAAGCCACATCAAGCGAAACTGAATCAATAATGATAGCGGCTAAGGAATATATAGATAATAATTACAGCGAAGACATTACTTTATCAAGCTTCGCTATGAAATTCTCAATGAATTCTTCCTACTTTTCTACTTGTTTTAAGAAGGTACACGGTCAAACCTTATCTAAGTATGTGCTTGATATTAGAATAAATAAGGCATGTGATTTGCTTAGATATTCCGATGCTAGTATAACCGATATATCAAAATCAGTAGGATATACGGACACTCATTATTTTTTTAGAGTGTTTAAAAAGAGATTGCAATGTACACCATTGGAGTATAGATTAGGGGGGTTCAAAAGGTAGAGTGCATAATAACAAAAGAACAAATCCGCGAACTAATCAAGGAGCGGAAGATAGCAACGACAGAAGACATCAACGAAGTACTCAAAGAGATGTTTGCTGAGGTGATTCAAGAAACCTTGGAAGCCGAGCTGGACACAGAGCTAGGCTAT
>CAYSTR010000122.1:0-7385 GCA_964433745.1 uncultured Oscillospiraceae bacterium
GCTTTATACGGTAAAAGGCGGCAGGCAGAAGTACTGACGTCTTTTTCTTTACCCACAATCGTTGTTTAGGGTGGCGCTGTGAGTCTTATTGTTTAGTACATTTTCATACTATAGATTGCCTTTTGGTTTGTATTTAAGTGTTTTTCGTAAATAGTACAAATCTTAAACAGCTGTATGAATAGGTTGATTTTTAAACCTTTACTTTTCGAAGAGATTATTGTATAATATAACAAAAACACATGGGGGGGACAGATGGGATGTTTTTATTTAAAAAACAAAACAATCTTGTTTTACTCTATAAATATATGTACTATTATTTTATCGTTTTTATCATACCACTAGGTGTTGTTATTTTTTTATACATTGATATTTATAACAGCACATTAAAAACAGCATATGAAAACGGGTTAAACAATCTTGAAAAGTCTTGTTCTATTGTTGAATCATATCTGACCT
Source organism: uncultured Oscillospiraceae bacterium (assembly GCA_964433745.1). GTDB lineage: Bacteria > Bacillota > Clostridia > Oscillospirales > Ruminococcaceae > CAYSTR01. The sequence goes on from CAYSTR010000122.1 coordinate 457, forward strand.
CCATTGACGAATTAACCTATCAGCTAGATGTTAATTACTTTGTTAATCAATACATACAAGCAGGAGTACCGTACATAGATAAGACTATTGTTTCAGAGGTTACTCGTCTAAAACCCATGTTATTGTCATTTTTAACCACAAATAACTATATCAATGAGATTCAGATATACTCCCAAAAATCCCAAAGCATGATAACAAGCAGCGCTTCTTTTTTGCGCTTGGATATGTTATTTGACGAACGATTTAATGGATTATATGAAAGCTTAGAGCAGTGGCAGAGGGAATACCTTAATAAAGTATACAAGTCATCATTTTATCTTAACTATCCTGCTACAAAATCTGCACGGGGCAGCTTAACATATATAAAAACATTGACACGTTCAAACAGCAGCAGTATTAGTAATATCTATGTTCTATTAAACAATCAAATGCTCTTAGATGTTATGGAGACAACAAGCGGTGTGGAAACCGGATTTGCTTTAATGTGTGATGATAATGGGAACTATATAACTAATAGTGATATAAATTCAGATGAGTTAAGTGCCCTTTTATCTCTATGTAAGGATAAAAAGGGGTATTACATAACCACTCACGGAAAAGAAAGGATGCTTATAACCTACTATAAATCTAATAGACTTAAAGGATACTATATAACCGCAGTATCTGAACAGTATATCCTACAGGGGCTTTCCGGAGTCCGCATTGTACTGTTTGTAATTGTTGCCGTAAGCATTCTTTTAGGTTTGGTTCTTATTGTATTATTCGCAATTAAATCATCAAGGCCTATTGTGAATCTTGTTGACATGATGGAAAAAAATCAACTGTTAGAGAACATCAATTATTCAGATGAGTTTGTAAACAGAGAGGTTTTAAAGGTCGTTCAGAATAGTATTGAACTAAAGCAGCGTGCAATTAATCAGATTCCTACGATAAAACTGTCCTTGCTGCATAAGCTTCTCAGCGGAAATGTATCAAATATGGATGGGTTATTAGAGGACTTTCTTCAGCTGGGGATTAGTATAAGCGGTTCTTATTATGCTATTCTCATTTTAACAATTAACGAAATTAGCACAGAGAGTAAAGTAGATGAGATATGTACATATCATGCAATTATCAGTGACTATATTATAAAGCTTTTAGATAATACTATTGGAATATATGACATAGATTTAAGCAGTATGGCGGTTATTATATCAACAAATGATAAGGACCACATTGGCTTTGCCGCACAACTAGAACAATACATTCCAAAGATAAAGCGTTATGCATTAACTGAATTAGGATTAAACATATCATTATCCGGGAGCATAACTGATTCGGTAACAAAGATCTACAAATGCTTTCAAGAAGCAAAAACGGCTTCGGAGTATACACACAACATAAATCACATGGAAATACTTTGGTATAGCAAAGCAAGACTAAGAGATAATAAGTTCTTTGTTTATCCTGTAGATTTGGAAACAGAGTTAATTGAATATATTAAGAATAGTGATGTGTCAAACTGTCAAAGGATATTAGATGAAATATATAAGTTTAATATTAAGGAGCTTGCTATCCCATATGCAACGGCGATTCAGCTGTTTCACGCACTAAACGCCACCTTATTTCGTATAGCGTCAAGAGATAACACTCTTACCGATGAAATAAGTATAACAATAGAACAGCTTCCTAAATACATTAACGGTATCATTGACATTAATGATGGGTTTAGGTATATAAGCAGCTTAATCATTAGAGTATGTGAAGCATGTGGTGCAAATCATAAGATAAATCTCATACAATCAATACTTGCATACATTGACATGAATTTTACAGATAATCAACTGTCCTTAGGTACTGTTGCAAAATATTTTGATATAACCGAAATCTATTTATCTCGATATTTTAAAGAGAAAACCGGGGAGAACTTTTCAAAATATGTTGAGCGGTTAAGAATGGAGAAAGCACGAGAGCTATTAACTAAGGACGATAATACCATTGCCGAAGTTGCTTTGGCTGTAGGGTACAATTCTGCACCGGTATTCAGACGGGTATATAAAAAGAACTATAACGAGCTACCAAGTAAGCATATTTAATAAATTTCCTAATCCAACAACCATATTAGTTGTTGGATTTTTAATGTCATTAGACGAAACTAAAAAAAAATATTAAATAAAGAACTATAAACATGGGCTATTCTTAAAATTCGGTTAATTTTTGTATCATTTACAGTGTAAAACTCGTTCTTGTATTTTCAATAGATTTAGGTACAATTAATACAGACCTCAATATGAAGGGAGAGAAACAGGGTGCCGCAGCAACTAATAAGTAACAAGGATGATTTCATCACAACGAATAAAAAAGAGAGGAAATGGTACAGCAATCATATAAAAGTATGGCAGCTTTACTTAATTATCTCAATACCTGTTGTGCTTGTTATTGTGTTTAACTATATACCTATGCTCGGTAATATTATTGCGTTTCAGGACTTCAGCCCCCGCAAGGGATATTTCGGCAGTGAATTTGTTGGCTTTAAGTATTTTAAACAGTTCTTCGATACTCCAATCTTTTGGGACATTATGTGGAATACCGTAAAATTGAGCATCTACGGGTTGATTGCAGGCTTCCCATTCCCGATTATTCTTGCACTCGCATTCAATGAGATACAAAACCAAAAGCTTAAAAAGACGATGCAAACAATTACATATGCACCTTTCTTTATCTCTACCGTCGTCATGGTGAGTATCGTCACACAGGTTCTCCACTACCGTTTTGGTATAGTAAATGAGGTCATTAAGCTTTTCGGCGGTAATGCGGTGGATTTTATGGGCTCCTCCGATGCTTTTAGGAGCATTTATGTATGGTCGGGTGTATGGCAGGGTGCCGGGTATGGGGCGGTGCTCTATATTGCAGCCTTATCCGGTATTGATGTGACGTTATATGAAGCGGCTATTATCGATGGTGCATCTATTTTTCAGCGAGTACGCAAGATTGATATTCCTTGCATCCTACCGACTATTGTCATATGTTTAATAATGAGCACTGGCTCAATTCTCAGTATAGGTTTTGAAAAGGTGTTTCTGCTACAAAATCCCGCTAACTACGGTGTTTCTGAAATAATATCCACCTATGTCTATAAAATTGGCGTTAAGCAAGCACAGTTCAGTCTGTCCACAGCAATAGGTCTTTTTAATGCGGTGGTTAACTTTATGCTATTGTATATAGTCAATCAAGTGGCAAAAAGGGCAAACGAAACCAGTCTGTTTTAGAAAGGAGTAGTTAATGTGCAGAGAAGTAAACATAGGCATAGTACTGTTGACAAGTGTTATCTCTTTTTTATCTACCTGTTCTTGATTTTATTTACATTTATTGTGTTATACCCTCTTATTTACATATTAAGCTGCTCCTTTTCATCGCCAACGGCTTTGGTAAACGGTAAGGTGTTCTTTTTGCCGGTAGATTTCGGATTCATGGGATATACCGCCGTTTTTAAAACCTCTGCTGTTTGGGTAGGATATAAAAACTCTCTTGTTTACACAGTCGTCGGAACGGTGTTTAGTGTAATGGTGACTATGATGGGTGCCTTCCCCCTTACACGAGATGAATTCCCTGCAAAAAAGGCAATCACCCTTTTGTTTACCATTACGATGTTTATCGGTGGTGCTCTAATCCCACAATATCTGCTTATAAAGGGACTCGGTATGATGGACACGATGTGGGCTATTATAATCCCTAGCCTGTTTAGCGCGTGGTCGATTATTATTGCGCGCACATTTATCAAGAGCAACATACCTGCAGAGCTGTTTGAGGCGGCGTCGGTTGATGGTTGCAGTTACATTAGATTCTTTTTTACTATGGTTCTGCCGCTCTCAAAGGCCGTTATGGCGGTATTGGCCTTGAGTTACGCCACGGGCATGTGGAACTCCTATTTCTCTGCTCTCCTATACATAAACGATGCCGCAAAATTCCCCTTGCAGATAATCCTAAGAAACATTCTGGTACAAAACACTGTGGATATACAAGGTCTCACCAGCTCGATGAACCTTCAGGATGTCATGGCAAAGCAGTATATAGCAGAGCTTCTCAAGTATTCCTTGATTGTAGTAGCCAGTGTTCCGTTACTTATCTTTTACCCATTCATCCAAAAGTATTTTATTAAGGGTGTTATGGTCGGTTCCATCAAGGGCTGACCTAACCATACATTAAAATCAGGAGGTCTAGTATGTCAAAGAAAATTTTAGCGCTCTTTCTGGCGGTTATTATAGCCGCAGTCTTTGTTGCCTGTACGAGCGGTCAAACCTCGTCACAAGCTTCTTCACCCGCTAATTCTGGTGGAGGAGCTAGTAAAACCGCAACTCCCACGGGTGATGAGCTGACCGAGGACGGCGTAACTCCAATGGGAGTGTTCCCCATAGTCAAGGACAAGCTGACTATCTCGGTGCTGATTGCACAGCTTCCGCATGTCAGCGACATAACAACGAATGATTATACCATCTGGTTGGAGGAGAAAACCAACATCCATCTTGACATGACTGTCGTTCCCGATGTCGGTTTCGAGGAGAAGAAGAACCTTCTTTTGTCTACAGGTGACTATCCGGAGATAATGATGTCAAAAGCGGCTAACAATAATAATGAGATCGTCAAGTATGGTATGGATGAAAAAATCTATATCCCCTTAAATTCATACATAGAGAAGTATTCACAGCATCTGGCAGCACGGCTCAATGAAATGCCCGAGCTTAAAGAGGGTATGACCGCACCCGACGGCAACATATACACCCTGCCTGTCTTTGAGGGCTTTGTAGGGCACGGTGCAGTCAGCTTTAAGCAGTGGATTAATCAGTCATGGCTTGATAAGCTGGGACTCAGTGCTCCGACTACAACGGAGGAATACCGTGAGGTGTTAAGGGCATTTAAGACAAAAGACCCAAACGGTAACGGCAAGCCGGATGAAGTGCCGCTGTCCGGCGCAATAAATACCTGGGCTGCCGATCCCTACTACTTCATAATGAATGCATTTGAGTATTTTGATTGGAGCCTTGTCAAGATGAAGGGCGGCAAGTTTGAGACCGTCGCAGATACAGACAACTTCCGTGCCGGATTAAAGTTTATGAGCGAGCTGTATAGCGAAGGACTTATAGACCCATCCTCCTTGACACAGGAATTAGCTCAGCTTACACAGCTGGCTAACAATGAAGCCGATTTGCTGGGGGCGTATTCCGGCGGTCACATAGGCATGGGTATTGATGTATCGAATAAGGCGTTATTTGATAAATGGACATATATCCTCCCATTAAAGGGCCCAGACGGCTATCAGGGTACACCTGTTTCAGATAAGCAGGCTGTAAACGGTGGACCGTTTGCAATAACCGATAAATGTAAAAACCCTGCCGCAGCATTTAGAATGGCAGATTTATGGTTTGGTGACTATGATTCAATGCCTCTGCAAGAGTACTACAAGGGTAAAACATGGGAGCCCGCTACTTCAGGAGCAAAGGGTGTTACCGGGTATGACGCTATCTATAAAATCATTGTACCATATTCCACAGAGCCTACAAAAATCTTCTGGGCGGCAACTACTGCTACAGGCAGCATGAAGGAAGCAAAGCTCTATGCTGAATTTGTTGGTGACCCCAAGGAATCCGCTAACTATGAAGGTTATCTCATTCAAGTAACCGATTTGTACACAAAGATGAGAGCACCCTACGACCAAATTATGCCCACATGGGCAGATGCAGAAACTGCAACCTCGCTTAATAATACCTTTACACCGATTAACGACTATGTAAAGGCATCCATCGTTGACTTTATCACAGGCAAGATGAATATTGATACCGAGTGGGACAAATATTTGGAAGGGTTAGACCGTCTAGGCTACAAGCAGTATGTCAAGGATACCGAAGCAGCATACAATAAATAACTATTTATAAAGACACAAAGGGGACTATAATAAAATTCAATTTTATTATAGTCCCCTTAATTTTAGTAATTGAGAGGAAAAAGGTTATGAGCTATAAGGAAAAAAAGCTCGGATTGTTTGTTCATTATGTTGCCGGAATAACCGCATATCAGGACGGCAGCTTGTGTACCGACACCGATATACTGGCGGATAGCTTTGATGCGGAGGCATTTGCATTGGAGGTATCACAGATGGGTATGGAGTATGTCATATTTACCGCATGGCACTCTAGAAATATCGTATTGTTCCCGAGTATCACCATCGGGAAGTACCGCAAAGGGTGCTGCTCTAACAGGGATTTAATTGGTGATTTAATTGCGGCACTAAAGAAATACGATATTTCACTGCTTCTTTATACACATCCTCGTGACGGAATGGAGTTTAGCGAAGAGGATAAGGCTTCAACAGGGTGGGGAGTAGGTTCTACTGTAGGGGGATACAATCCGAACCCCGAAACGTTTAATTTTAAACGATGGAATGACTTTATATGTGAACTGTATGCCGAAACCGTTACAAGATATGGTGAGGATATTATAGGCTTATTTATTGATGAGGGAAGCCCGGAGGGTGATAGCTTTGGAGTTGTTGACTACCCAAGACTGCGTGCTAATATTAAGACGATAGCTCCTCATTTGACCTTAATACACAACTTCTACGGAACAAAATATGGGCTAGACATGGGTATGAAGGAATACGGAGGCGGGTGGGGTGAGTTTGTCAATGCCACCGGCGAAGCATGGCCTGTATATGAAAAGCCGGTTACGGTCGTTATCGCCGATAACTGGATGGCAAGCAAAGCACATTCCGTCGATACACTGCGGTACAGTGCTAAGAGCATGTATCTATACACGGTCATGCAAGCGGCAGCCAACAAAGACGGGGGTGGAGTAGCGTGGGCAGCAGGTCCATACGTTGATGGAGGCTGGGAGAAGGGGGTTTATGAGGAGCTTAATAAGCTTGCTTTTTATATAAAGCGTATTGAGGTATCTAT
>CAYSTR010000123.1:0-7368 GCA_964433745.1 uncultured Oscillospiraceae bacterium
TTTCACATAACCATTTCCGAAAATCATGCCGTGTGGCAAAGAGTAGTTCGGGCACATCAGCTTTCATAACTATAACATCTCCATCGCCAAATAATCCATACCCCAATTATTCCATTACCCAACAACAGCAATCAACCAAGATTTAGCCCGTCTAGACATCACTGTATCGTAATCCATCTAAAGGTCACGCCCCATCCCCGCCGTCCGCCGCCTCCGGGGTAACCTCCGGGGTAACCTCCTGAGCAGCCGGAAGCTTCCCTCCGGGGGTAATATACGCGAATATTCCGCCAAACAGGATGGGCAGACCAAAGGTATAGATACGCCACAAAAATGTGGCGGAGGTGATAAAGTTTGCGGGGAAAAAGAGCTTGAAGAACATATAAAAGCTGCCCTCTGCCGCTCCCACAGCGCCCGGCATGGGAAAGTAGGACGAAACCAGCAGCACAAACGCCTGTGCAGCGACAAATGTGACCACATCCGCACCCTTAAGCCCGAATCCCAGATAAACAGCATAGGGGACGAGGAAGTAGACCGTCAGCTCCAGTACCGTCAGAAGAATAAGCTTTATGAATAAGGCATACTGTGTGCGAATCTGCTTGAAGCTCTCGAAGAAGTCCTCCATCCACGTGTCTGTGTGTATGCGAGAGGCTTCAATGCGGCTGACAAGCCGGATACGCCAGCGGGCGGGTGTTTTCTTGCCTGCTGAAAAAAGCTTAATGAGAAGCTCATAAAGACTGTCTATAACAAAGCGTGTAGGTGCTTTAAAGAACGCTGTACATATGAGGATAATCATGATTATAAGGTTTGCGACAAACCCGATTATCGTAAGCAGGTAAAACCCGGCTATATTCGAGACAAAGAAGTTGAGCTTTAAAAGGATGAGCACCAGGGTGTACACCGTCAGTACGCTTTGATATACGACAAACTTTGCAATAAGCGCACAAGCGGACACACCTACGGGTACACCGTATGTAGAGAGGTAGTATATCTGGAGCGGCTGTCCGCCCGAAGCAAACGGAGTGACGCAGTTGAAGAACTGCCCCAGCATAGATACGCGGAGCGAGGACATAAAATCGGTCTTACAACCGAGGGTTTTTAATGAGACGTGCAGACCCATTGTTTCGCACAGCCAGTAGACTATCATGAAGCATACGCCAAGGGAGAGAAATCCCAGCTTCATTGAGCTTACAATCGAAGCTATAGCGTCAAATCCGTCAACAAATAAAATAAAGCCAATCATAATGGCGAAGGAGAGTATACCTAACGCAATGCTCAAGCGTTGTCCCTTTGGTTTTATACCATCACGTCCTTTTGTCCCGGTGCTTTACAAGATATTTTTCATAACAGCCGCGCCATTGTGAAATGACGTGCTCTTTGGAATAAAAGAGATGACCGCGCCATGCATTCATGGAACAGTAGGCACGATAATCCGAATCAGTACTCATGCGGGAGATAATGCGCACATAGTCATTTACAGTGATACCCTTTTCGTAGAAATCAAAGAAGATATCCTTATAGAGGTCAAGGTCACGCAATAAAAGGGGCTTTTTGCAGTTCATTGCCTCTAAAAGAGCCATGGGAAACAGCTCCTCGTGGGACGGCATAAACATGACATCCGCCATGTTATACAGGGCGTTCATTTCTGAACGTTCTATAATACCGGGGAAGCTGGCATTTTCCGGCAGATCCTTGAGAAGCTTTCCTATTTCATTATGTCCCGAAGAGAGCTGTTTAAACGAAAATCCGCCCGCCCAAAGGAATTTAATGTCGGGGAGCATACGCGCCGTCTCGATAAACTCCGCCACACCCTTGCGCGTCAGGAGCTGACCCACGGACAGCACAATAAAATCGTCCTTAGAGTAGCCGTAACGCTCTCTAATGGCAAGCGTCTCTTCTTTATTCAGAGGATGGAAGTTTTCGCGGGATACAAAGTTCGGTATGTATGTAATTCGGCTCTCGTCCACGCCGTAGCGTTTGAGTGCCTCAAAAAAGAATTTGTTCACGACTATAAGCTCGTCCATACTGCGGTAGAACCTTAACAGATAGCTGTAAAAGATTCGGCGGAAGAGCTTTGGCATTCCTAGGCTCTCCTCCAGCGTCTCGGGCAGCATGTGAACATGACAGACATTAATGCTTTTTTTTCTCGCTAATATAGAGCGCAGGAAAAACGTAGGGTTTACCGTGTTGTAGTGCATTATGTCCGCTTTCTTACGGCTGTTTATGGTTACCGAGTAGAGGTCGGACAGGTTGTCGTTAATTAGATGTGAAAACTCTTCAAAAGAGGAAGCCACCCCTTGCCCTTTCACAACATGTGCGTAGGACAAAAGGTTGACTGTTGGTTTTTCCTGTTCCATTTATGAGCTTACTCCTTGATTATTAGTGAACATCCTTGACTTTTAATATTAAACTGCACTATAATAAATAGTATCAGCCGCGTTCTTCCCGGGAAAGCCAAATGTCCGCAAGCTCTATTGCCCCATACAGGCTGTCGCGTTCACCGCGCTTTAAAAATCTGTCCTTGGCGGCAAGCTTCTGATCGGTGCTCATGAGCACAAGCGACACTGCCCGCGCCATACTAAGCCCCTTTTCGGTCTCCTGACGACCTACCGTCATCATTACAACGCTGGGATCATCCATATATCCATAGTACAGGGTGTTGCCGCTGCGTACAAGCGGACGCCCTTTATACATGAGAAACTCTGATTCATTAATATTCTGCATAAATATACTCCAATTCCTGACTCTTAATTTCTTAATGATACCACATTAACAATAAAAAGTAAAGAGCTTTTTTATTGTTTTAAACAAATAGTAAAACAAAAAGTACAATATACATTGTGCTTTGCATATGATTTGGGAGTGTAAGCTTTATGGACTGTGTAAGCTTAGGTAAAACCGGTATAAATGTATCTCGTTTGGGTCTGGGTACACTGACCATGGGCCCTCTGCAAGCCGGTATGGCGGTGGATGACGGTGCTCGTGTAATAGCGTGTGCGGTTAGAGAGGGTATTAATTTTTTCGACACAGCCGAGCTTTACGAGACATACCCATATATAAAAAGAGCGCTTTCAATAAGCGGGTTTCCCGATGTTATTATCGCCTCAAAGACCTATGCATATACCGCCGCCGGAGCGAAAAAGGCGGTGGAGGACGCAAAAACGGCACTGGAGCGCGACTATATAGACATATTCATGCTCCATGAGCAGGAGAGCATACACACCCTAAGAGGGCATATGGAGGCGCTGGATGAGCTGTACCGCCAGAAATCGCTGGGGGCAGTGCGTGCGGTGGGGGTCTCGACGCACCATGTTGCAGGAGCCGATGCCGCGATTACGCTGGGGGTGGATGTGTTACACCCGCTTATAAACCGCGCCGGAATAGGCATAGCGGACGGCACCAGAGAGGACATGGAGCGCGCCGTTAAAAGGGCGCACGAAAATGGGGTAGGTGTGGTGGCGATGAAAGCACTAGGCGGCGGTCATCTGTTTTCGTCCGCAGGGGAAAGCCTTAGATATGCGCTTTCCAATGAGGATATCGACTGCGTTATGATTGGTATGCAAAGCGAGGAGGAGGTGCTGGCGAACGTCGGCTTTTATAAGTCGGGACAGTTTGACGAGGAGGCACAAAACCGCCTCAATAAGAACAGGCGGCTTATGATTCATGACTGGTGTACAGGCTGCGGACAGTGCGTAAAAGCGTGCATGTATGGAGCGCTGACGGTAACCGGCGGCAAGGCTTGGTGTGACCGTAAAAGCTGTGTATTATGTGGTTATTGCGGTGCTAGATGTCCCGATGTGTGTATTAAGGTGATATAATTAAGCTGCGGCAGGCGAAAACAGGGAAATGCGGTTAATAGGCTAAATCGGGCAGTTTGTCAGTGCCTTTGGGTTTAATGCTGATTGCAGGTTGATGGTAAAACATTGGTTGACAAGCTTTTTTATGTATAGTAATATTTTAAAAGAATGGGGGTTAATATGAAAAAGAGGAAAACACCTCTCGTTTTTCGCATAACAGGGCATATTGCCTATACGGCGGCAGTGCTTGTTATAGTATTTGTTCTGCCGGTGTATGTGGTGTTAAACCAAGAGCATATAAAGATAGGGATATCGCCGGTGTTTGGCGGTACTCCGTTTAATGAGCTGGTTGCCGGTATTACCGGGGAAGTAGGATATATAACGGAAAAAGAGGAGGAAGAAAACCTTACACCGGACAATGAGGTATACATAGATAAGAATGACGATTATACACATACCTTCGAGATAGTTGCCACGGGAAAGAAAACTGTAGGCTCAAAGGCGGCAGAGGTGTGGATTGCCGGAATGTATGAGGACAACAAGCAGATTTCCTTAAACAAGCTAAAGCGCGGTCATGGGTTTGATCTTGTCGAGGGAAAGCTGACAGCGTGGGACGATGAGCTGCTGCCTGCCTCCATGAGCTTTAATACCCGATTTCGCCAATCGTTTACTATAGTATTCGGAATGAATGATGCCTCGGGGCTTGTGCGTGTGCTTGTGGACGGTGAGGAGGTATATTCAAGGGATTTATATCTTTTTGGAAGCGGAGTATTAACTAAATTTAGCGTTAATTTCAAGTATAAAGAGTAAACCCGGTCATTAGAGGGGATGAATCCAGATGCAGTTTAATTCACTCAAATATATTTTTTATCTAATCGCAGTGACACTCGTCTATTTTATTATACCGTCACGCTGGAAAAAGGTGCGCAACCTGTGGCTGCTCACGGTGAGCTATTTTTTCTATATGTCATGGAACCCTACATATTTTCTGCTTATTTTAACCTCCACCACCGCCACATATCTGTGCGGACTTCTGGTGGGTCTTTTAGACACCGATACACGGCTGAAAAAGAGTGCGCGTTTGATTACAGTGATTCTCTGCGCCGTGCTGAATCTTGGTATCTTAATGTTCTTTAAGTACTACAGCTTTCTGGGAAATTCGGTTACGGCGGTTTTACAGTCTCTCAATATAGCGTTTGATGTACCTAAGTTTGACCTTATTCTGCCGGTGGGTATCTCATTTTACACCTTTCAAGCTTTGGGGTACTCGTTTGATGTGTATTCTAAAAAGATTAAGGCGGAGCGGGATTTTGGCAAGTATGCGTTGTTTGTCTCGTTCTTTCCGCAGCTTGTGGCAGGACCTATCGAGCGCAGTGCCAATCTGCTGGGTCAGTTTGACGAGGTACATAAGCTTGACTATGACAACTTCCGCTACGGTCTGCCGCTCATAGCGTGGGGGCTTTTTAAGAAGATGGTTATTGCCGACCGGGTAGCGGTGGCGGTAAATATGGTATACAATAATGCTATCGGGTATTCTAGAGCGGGGTTTATAATTGCCACGCTACTGTTTTCCGTGCAGATATTCTGCGACTTTTCGGCATATACAGATATAGCAAGGGGTTCGGCGCGGCTTTTGGGCTTTAGGCTGATGGAGAACTTCCGCTCACCCTATTTTGCGGACAATATCAGAAGCTTCTGGCGGCGCTGGCATATTTCCCTCACCTCATGGTTCAAGGATTATCTATATATACCCATGGGGGGCAGCCGCGTCAACAAATTCCGGCACTATCTGAATATACTGGTGGTGTTTCTAGTCAGCGGACTGTGGCACGGAGCGGGCTGGACGTTTGTCATCTGGGGTGCTCTGCACGGTCTTTTTCAGATTGCCGGGATGATTAAGGATTCGCTCTTCGGCAAGCTCTTCCCTCGGCTAAAGGGAAAGCCTGTGCCGGGCATTGTTAAGCTTCTGCGGGTTTTAGTGACGTTTCTGCTGGTCTCGTTTGCTTGGATATTCTTCCGCGCAAACACCCTCTCGGATGCCATGCTTGCGATAAATGAGATGTTTATTAATTCTTCGGCTCTGTCGCTGGGAGACCTGGGTCTGGATTCCAAGGACTGGGGAATATCGGTATTGGCTATTTTGGTGCTTTTTATCGTGGAGTACAAGAACAGTAAAAAGGATGTTTTCGGTCTTTTGGCTAAAAAGAATATCTTTATACGATGGACGGTGCTTTATGTGCTTATATTTGCGGCTATTATATTCGGCGCGTATGGTATATCGTTTGAAGCGTCGCAGTTTATCTATTTCCAGTTCTAAAGGGGGATACAATGAAAAGGTTAAGGGAATGGCATGAAAGCAACAAGGAATACTATGCGTATCTTTATAATATATATCCCTTTATCCGCTATAGCCTAACATTTACACGGATAATACTGTTTTTTATTATTTTCGTGCTTTTGTTTTTGGGGGTTACCTATTTCTTCACACCTATGTATTATGAGGACAGCTATCTTGCGTATAAAGCGGAGGAAGAAAACTCCATCGATGTAGTGTTTGTGGGGAACTCATATACCTACTGCGCATACAACCCGATGGTGCTGTGGGGGGAAGAGGGGATAACCTCATATGTCCTTGCTACCCCCATAAGAAGCATGGTGGATTCGCTTTATTGGATAGATGTGGCGGCAATGACACAAAAACCCAAGGCTGTGGTGCTGGAGCTTCATTTATCATGGAGAGAGCCGCCAAACGACCTTGGTAATCTGGCATGGGCAATCGGCTCAATGCCACTGTCAATTCCACGTGTTATGACATCTCTGCGGTTTACACCGGAAAAATACTGGCCGTATATGATTTTTGACCTGTTTAACTTTCACGGTGAGTGGAAAAACGGCTTAGGAAGCATTGAAAATGTAACAAGGCGCTTAAAGCCGGACTATGATGACGCATTTCTGGGAGGATACAAGGGATTTGTTTATTTAACAGAATACAGTGAAAGCGTAAGAACAGAGTATACACAGGAAATAAGTGATGAGCAGTATGATATGATTCTGAGTATCATTAAAGAAGCTAATGAAAAATGCGAAAAGATAGGTGCAAGGCTTGTCATGGCAGCAATTCCCAATGCCACTACCGTTCTAAACGAGCTTATAAAGCTTCTTGGCCGTGACCTCTCTGATGAGGAAAACATATCTATAGTAAACATGAATACCGATGAAATGGTATACGACGTCATTGGTGTAGATTTTAAAAAGGACTTTATGGACGGCGGTCATATGACATATGTAGGAGCAAATAAGGTAAGCCGGTACATGGGGAACTATCTGAGCGAAACCCTGGGGATTGAGGATAAAAGGGATAAACCGGGGGAAATAAACGATACATGGCGGATGTTTTATGAAGGATACAAAAAGGAGTTGAGGACCATTAAGTTCACTAAACTGGAGTAGTTGGTTGATGTTGTAATCTTGCACTAAAAATATAGTCTCTATTTGTGCAAAATTATTTTCGACATTTCTCTTGACAATTGAAAAAGAATATGGTAATATAATCTAGCGCCCTAAAGAGAGGGCA
>CAYSTR010000124.1:0-7341 GCA_964433745.1 uncultured Oscillospiraceae bacterium
TAACAATGCCGCAGATTATTTATATCACAACCCCCTATCTGATTACACAGTTTATCGGTAATATTAATAACTTCAATGTTATATATCTTCTAACCGGCGGAGGTCCTACCTCCAGCGACTACTATTTTGCCGGCACAACGGATTTATTGATTACATGGCTTTATAAGCTGACTGCCGAGGTCAGAGATTTTAATATCGCTTCAACAATCGGTATTATTGTATTTGTAATCTCGGCGTCACTGTCATTGATTACATATACACGTTCAGCCGCCTATAAAAAGGAGGAGCAGTTCAGATGAGCATGAGAAAAAACAAGATTAAGGGCAGCGGTAACACATTAGTTTACATCGTATTGACTGCACTCTCCGTGTTGTGGGTTATACCGGTTGTCTGGGTAATACTGACCTCGTTAAGAGGGGAAATGGGCTCATTTGTTCCTAATTTTATCCCAAAAACCTTTACCCTTGAAAACTATGTAAAGCTACTCACCGATACCACAACGTTTAACTTTCCGCTCTGGTTTGGCAATACATTTTTTGTAGCCTGCTGTTCCTGTATCATCACAACAGTTCTCACACTGTCAACCGCCTTTGTAATATCGCGGCTTAGGTTTAAGCTGAGAAAAGCATATTTGAACATGGCACTGGTTCTGGGGATGTTTCCGGGCTTTATGTCGATGATTGCCGTCTACTATGTACTAAAATCAGTGAACATGACCCAGAGCCTGCTTGCACTTATACTGGTCTATTCGGCGGGCAGCGGACTGACCTTCTACATAGCAAAGGGGTTCTTCGATACCGTTCCCGCCGCTCTGGACGAATCAGCCAGATTGGACGGCTGTACCAATGCACAGCTGTTTACAAAGATCATTCTTCCCCTCTCCCAGCCTATCATCGTCTACACAAGCCTGACGGCATTTATGGCTCCGTGGATGGATTTCATCTTTGCCAAGATGATTATGGGTGACAATTATGAGAAATACACCGTCGCTATTGGACTATTCACCATGCTCACACGTGAAAATATTGACCGCAACTTTACCATATTTGCCGCCGGAAGCGTTGTAATCGCTATCCCAATTACGATTGTTTTTGTCTCAATGCAGAGATTCTATGTCGAGGGCGTTACAAGCGGTGCTGTTAAGGGATGAATTAAAGATATAAACCGCATGGATTATTTTATCCGTGCGGTTTTTTTGATGCTTTTATTATTACTTGATTTATGATATAATAAATTTTATTAGATATGACATACAGTTGTCCAGTCTATAGGTTATACTCTATAGTGTTAAGCCTGTTGTCATATAAGGACAGCTATAAAGGAGGTATAAACATGACCTATACAAGTATAGAGCAGAGAATGGCCAGTGCTTACCTTGCTATGATGCCGAATTTTATTCCCGATGAGCAGTCGGAGGTTAGTATAGCTGACCAGCATGAATTTTATCACTTGATGAAACGACTATATGAGCTGCTGTTTGACCAGCCATCCCTTATAGTCCCGACATTACACGAGGATGATGCGTTTCCGACCCGTTATAAAAAGGGCTACGGAAAGCCTGAACTGCAGCTTTATATATCAAAGTGTAAAAAAGATATGGAATGCCTTTTTCAAAGCATGTATTTATTGGGGCAGAATGCGGATGTTAAGCTTAATAAAAGACAAAGAAATATATTATCACTCTTGGGTATTACTAATTTCACCAAGCTGCCGGCTGCCTGGACGTGGATGTCTAATCGAAAAGGTGCCAATCAAGTAGCATTCACATATTGTCTTTTCAACGAAAATTATGTATATGCTACGGATGTTTACGCCCGTTTGCTGGGAGAGAAAGAGTTTCGCAGACTTGAAGAGTGGATGATTTCGCAAGGTTACAAGGCGTATGATATTTATAATGTGACGGCAAGTGATTGTAGATTATCCCTGTCTTATGCAAATACAGCATGGGGGAATGAACGCCCCAATGGCGGAAATGAGTATAAAGTAAGGCATACCGGAATTTCGGCACAGTATGACGCTTATGTAAACACTCCTGCATCGTTTGGCTTGTGTATCCCATACGGATTAAAGTTATTTTTAGAAAACTTCGATTCTATGAGCCAAAGGAATAAGGAGTTTGTAATGTCACGCACAAAGAAATGTGATGGTTGCAGATATTGTGTCCAAACGGATAAAACAGGTAAACGACCTTTAGCGTGCATTCCCATTACATATGCACAGACAGAATATATGCTGTGTCCCTACTTCCCCGGATACAGTTATTCCTTTACTAGTATAGATGATAATCTAGTTGATACTATAATTGATTTTTTGGTTTTCATGGATGGTTTCGCTCCTAAAAAAGCCGCTAAATAACATATTGTAAAGGAGCGTGACAAAAGTCCCGCTCCTTTACAACATTAAGCTAGAATAAAACGCAGTATCACGTCGGTAACATGTGCCGTTATCTCGTCTGTGTGAACCGGATAAGTGGGTATACCGAACACCTTTGACATGGTAAACCGATTGGAAAACTGGGAGAAGCACAGCATATTCATCATAAGACATACCTGTGTGACATCCATATCCCTGCGAAAATCCCCTGTCTCTATCCCTTTTGTCAGCACCTGTCTAGCCGCGTCTAAGGCAGTCTGACGAAGTTTTCCGTGCTGCTCATCCAGAAATGCGCCTTCATTGAGGTTCTCCCACATTATGAGCTTGACAAAGGCAGGGTTAGTATCGAGAAAATGAATATATTCCCTCAGCAGGGCGCGAATATAGCCGACAGGGCTGTGCTCGTTCTCGTTTATTATCGTTTCGAGGACGGACAACCGTCCATACACCTCACAGAGCACACTTTGATACAGCTTTTCCTTGCTCTGAAAGTGCTCATATATCATGCGCTTGTTCACATCCGCATTAGCCGCTATGCGGTCTATTCGTGCTCCGTGCAAACCAAAGCCCGCAAACTCCTGCTCGGCTGCCGCTAGTATATTCATTTTAGTCTGCTCGGACTTTTTAATGACAGGCTCCATGCGGGTATCACCCCTTTTTTAGCTACATTCCAATGGCTTGCTTCCAACGCGGCAGATTCTCTTTAATAAACTCATCGTCATTTAGGTGCGGGTAGAGTGCGTACACCCGGTTTATCTCCTCTGACTGTCCGGGAGAGAGGGTCTCGTTGGGATTCAAGCACCATATCCCATCCATCAGCCCTTGACGGCGCAATACCTCGTGAAGTCCGGCGATACATCCTAAAAATCCGTGAGCCGTGTCAAACAGTGCCGCATTGGCATCGGTAATCTCCGCCGCCAAGGTGAGAAGCTCTGACGGAATAGTATCCTTACCCGCAGCCGCTTTAATCATGGTAAACTGCTTTACTACAGTATTAGTCCAGACCGACCAGTGCCCCAGAAGCCCGCCGCGGAAACGCTGCTCGTAGGTTTTACCGTCCTTCGTAAACCTATACGCGGTGAGCAGATCAATGACAATGTTATCGTCATTGCCGGTGTAAAGGGCTATTTCGCCGCTTCTCTCGGAAAAAGCGGCGGCACGTGCCACATCAACCGTTGTGTAACGGTTAAAGGAGGCGCATTTAATGGCAACAACATTCTCGGTTGCGCATATTCTGCTCCAATAGTCAAACGAGAATATCCTCCCGCCCACAGCGGTTTGCAGATAAAAAGCGATAACCGGCATGACCGCCGCTACCTGTTTAGTCCGCTCGACGAGATAGTCCTCTGTACAGTCGGACAACCCGCCGGGGCTTAGTAGACAGGCATCGTAGCCGTACCGCTTAGCAAGCTCGGCTTCCTTTACAGCAGATTCTATTTTTCCGCAGACGCCCGACACCTTTATTATGACCCTGCCGGTCTCGTTCTCATAACGTTCTATCTCCTCGGACACGGTTTTGAGTACCGGCTCTAGGAGGTTAATGTCCTTGTCGCGTATCTCAAACTGGGTGGTGTGAACCGCTATTGCAATACCGTCCGCTCCTGATTCGAGATAGTAACGAGTTAAAAGGCGCTGACCCTTTTCGTTGTACTGTCTGTTTTCATCCAGTGCTAGGGGAATAGCCGGGATTACGCCGCCTAAATGCAGCTTTTTTAGTGCTTCATCATGTCTTGACATTAGTAACTACCTTTCCTCTCCTCGAAATGTGTCGGTTTTCCAAGACCTCTGCCGCCGTCTATAATCCATTCTGCCTGCCAGTCAATAAGCGTGTCAATAGATATGCTGGGATACCCAAACAGGCGAACCGATTTGGCAGCATTATTCAGATATGCATCCGACTGTTCGCTCCCGCTGAACGTCACATCCTTACCCAGAAGCTTTGCCAGACGTTCTGCAGTTTTCTTCACGGAAACCGTCTCGGGCCCTGTCACATTGATAATATTGACGGGGTTACCTACATGTAAAAGGCTTCTTATCGCTATCTCGTTGGCGCTCCCCTGCCATATGCAGTTAAACACCGGAGTTGTGATAGACACGGGCTGACCATCCAGAATATTCCTTGCTATGTCATACAGTACACCATAACGCAGATCAACAGCGAAGTTGAGCCGGTATATGAGCACCCTTGTTCCGTATGTATTGGCAGCATACTCAAATGCGCGCTCCCTAGCAAGACAGCTCATGGCATACTCGCCCACAGGAACAGGTTTGTCCGATTCTGTACAGCCGCCTGTATGCATGGGGACGATGGGGTAAACGTTGCCCGAGGAGAATACTACAATGTCCGAACGGCGAAACCGTCGTGCCACGAAAGCGGGAAGTGTGGCGTTCATGCCCCATGTCTGCCATTCACTGCCGTCTGTGCCGAACTTTCTTCCCGCCATGAAGATGACATTCTGAACATCGGGCAGGGTTTCGAGTGCGTCTGCATCCGTAAGATCGCAGGATATTGTCTCGATACCGTTATTCTCGAGCAGAGCCACAGCGATAGGGTCGGTAAACCGTGACACCGCAATGACACGCTTTTTTATCCCCGCTGCCTCGGCTGCTTTCTTAGCCAAAAGACAGAGCGACGGTCCCATCTTGCCCCCCGCTCCCAAAACCATTATATCCCCATTAATCCGCTTCATGTCGCAGATTAGCGCCTGTGACGGATCGGTCAGCAGTGCGTCTAGCTTTTCTTCACTCCACATAATCTGCCCTCCTTTAAGTAAGTAACTGGTTAGTTACTATATTACACCAACCGGACGGCAGTTTCAATATGCATATGTGATAAATATTGAAAAGATATTATGTGTATTAGTACCAATTGCTAATAGTATACCTATTTGAACCGTTCTAGTTTGATACGGTAGCTTTTTATCTGATAAGGATGTATGGTATTATTCACCGTACATGGGTTATGGGTCTCCTCCAGAAGATTTGTCTCTGCGATTGAAAAAATCTCAAAGTCCGACAGAATCTTAAAGTCTTCTGTTCCTCCCATATATTCATGCACACGAAGAATGATGCCGTTGCCGTCCTCGGCTGGCTTTACCGTGTCGATAGAGACATTTTTATTTGATAGGTAAAATAGGCTCTTTGCGGGTGCTTTTCCTGATTCCTGCTTAGGCGGCATATTGAATAGTTGCGCCTGCTTCTCGGTGTCGGCAGTCCTCCATGTACCGCTGTGGGGAAGCAGTGCATATGTAAACATGTGTTCACCCTGGTCGGCATTGGGGTCGGGATAGGTTGCTGATTTTATTAAGGTGACAGCCATTGTGCTGTCCTTTATGCTGTGACCGTATTTACAGTCGTTAATAATAGACACACCGTAAGAGTTTTCCGACAGGTCCGTCCATTTATGAGCACACATCTCGAAACACGCATAATCCCAGCTGGAGCTGTAATGATTACTGCGCTCTATATTGCCGAATTGAATGTCATAGGTAGCTTTCAAGGCGAATACGTTAACGTCAAACATAGTTTTTAGAAGCTCGTGCTTCTGGTGCCAGTCCGCATATGAATCAAAATCTATTCTCCGGCTGACACTGTAGAACTTAATCCTCTGGCGGATTATTGACGCTTTATACCGCCACTCCAGCTTAATCTCCAGAACGAGTGAACCGTCTATATCCACCTCAAAGCGGGTGAGATTATCTATAACAGTGTATTTAAGTATGTGGTCGGCATCAATGTTCCAGGCATCCCACTCGATGGGCAGATCCTCAAAAACGGTAAAGCGGTTGCCGAAGCTGTTTATAACCTCACGGTTATTCTCCTTGTCATATAGCCTTTTAATAATGCCGCTCTCGTCAAATATAACCGAATAGAAGGGGGTTTCTATGCTCTTACCGTTGACGGTGAAGGAAGAGGTGCTCTCGCTTTTCTGCGGAATAAAACGCACGTTAGTAAATCCCATCGGACGCATATCAACGTATAGATAATGCCCGTAATGGGTTCTGTCCGATTTTAACAGTGTACCGTTCTCATCGGTAAACACACCGTCCTTGTCCACATCCACATGTATAACCTCGCTGTGACTAAATCCTGTCATATTGTATAATGAGTAATAGGCTTCATCCTCATCCAAAAGCGCGGATAAATGCTTTTCGTTCTCATGACCTATAATAATATCACAGAATAGATAATCTTTTTTACTATCGGTGTAGACCTCCTCAATAGATGAGCCGGGAATAATATCATGGAACTGGTTTAACAGTAAAAGCTCCCACGCCTTTTTCATATATTCTTTATTGAATAATCCGCCGTAAAGGGAGGCAAACACACCCAGAGATTCGCTTTGCTGCAGCGCATACTCAAGCTTTCGGTTCATGTATTTATTGAATGCCTGCGATGTATATGTACCACGGTGATTTTCAAAGTACAGCTCCCTTGCCCATGTGGGGACATATGCTTCTGTAGTAGTGATATTTTCATGCAATGTATCAAAGAAGTCTTTGGCGGTATTGGTTTTTACATCCGGGATTCCGGGAATCATCTTCAGGGCGTTTATAGACATGAGCATGTCCTTAGTTGGCCCTCCTCCCCCGTCGCCAAACCCGAAGCTGACTGCCACATCACTAGACAGCGCTTTACTCTGATAGTTTTTCCATACACCGGCAATTATGTCCGCATTCATATCGCACTCATACGCAAACTTTGTATAGTGCGTTCTCTCCCTCATCTCCTTGGGATTGCCGGAGGGGGTGGTAATAAAATGGGTCAGTATCTCACTGCCGTCCATGCCTTTCCAGTAAAAGGTGTCGTATGGGATTTTATTGTACTCGTTCCAGCTGATTTTCGTGGTCATAAATGTTTTTATGCCGCAGTCCTTTAGAATCTGGGGCATTGCATGGGAGTATCCGAACACATCCGGAAGCCATAATATCTCGGATTTTCTGCCGAACTCCTCTTGCATGAACTCAT
>CAYSTR010000125.1:0-7331 GCA_964433745.1 uncultured Oscillospiraceae bacterium
CTATATCGGTCATAGAATTTTTTACAGGGGCTGTCATCCCGCTTCCGTTCTTTCCCGATACATTGCGCTTTATCGTAGAGCTTACTCCGTTTGCTTCCATGCAGAATACGCCATTTCTCATCTATACCGGGTATATAGAGAGCGGTGATATCATTCGTGGGATAACTCTACAGGTGTTTTGGTTTGTTTCGCTTGTAGCTATCGGAAAGCTAGCTATGCAAAAAGCACTAAAAAAGGTGGTTGTACAGGGCGGTTGAATATTTCTGTATCCACAGTTTAATCCGGTCATACCGATTATATATACATAATGACTTTTTCGTGCATGAAATGCAAGGCAAGTATATTTTTATTACGGTATACTTTATCTTGAAGGGAGGGGTTCTATGGATTGGCTTGATAGAATGAACAGTGCTATGGATTATATCGAAGAAAACCTGGCTGACGAGATATCCTATGACAAAGCAGCACAGATAGCTTGCTGCTCGACATATCACTTTCAGAGGATGTTTTCGTTCATCACAGGCGTGCCGTTGTCGGAGTATATACGACGCAGACGTTTGACACTGGCTGCGTTTGAACTACAGACAAGCGAAATAAGGGTTATTGATGTGGCACTGAAATTTGGGTATGATTCACCTGAAGCGTTCGCCAGAGCGTTTAAGCATCTGCATGGTGTTATGCCCATATCAGCGCGCAGTAAGGGTGTTTCACTGAAAGCCTATCCTAGACTATCCTTCCATATTTCTATTAAAGGAGATATCGAGATGGAATATCGTATCGAAGAGAAAAAGGCATTTGAAGTATTTGGACTGGAGCTCAAGACCAATGTAATTGACGGTAAATGTTACAAGGAAATTCCGGAGTTTTGGGAAGAATGCGTAGCTGACGGACGTTTGTTAGCTCTTGCTAAGGCTGCCGGAAAAGAAGCGAATGAGCTGCTTGATGCCGGTGTCACCTATGCTCACAATCATGATGGTAGTATGAACTATATGATTGCGTGTTTAAGGAAATGTGAGCCAGTTCCCCCCGAATATAAGGTGCTTAGTATACCGGAGCAGACATGGGCAATTTTCAACGTTCAATGGAAGAGTGATAAGGACACCCAAAATCTTCACGAAGCATGGAGAAGGATCTACTCTGAATGGTTTCCCTCCGCTAGTTATGAACATGTTGATTGTGATTTTGACCTAGAGTATTACTTCGGCAACAGTGAATCAAGTTATGGCGTTGAAATATGGATACCGGTGAGAAAAAAATAAGATATGCACCTCGGTTTTGAAAGGTAAAGGTTAAAAAAGACGCTTCGGTTCAAGAAACGTCTTTTTTCTTTACCCCTAGCTCATCCCAAAGAAGCGTACCCCGGGAGCATTAATGGATAATTTCACCTTTTTAGCTTTTATCTCCGGAATGTTCTGCGCCCAAAACTCGCCGTATATCTGACTCTTAACTGCCGTCTGCCACTTTCCGTCCTTTTCTGCTTGGATTTCAAGCGGAATCATCCTGTCGTACCGAACTTCATCAAGACGCAGGCACAGCTCGGCATGACTTATGAGCTTCTCTTCTCCCCATTCAACCATAAGCCACGGGGTTTTGTCATCCTCAGCCTTTGCCCAGAACGTACCGGCGGACGGTTCTACCGCACGTAAAGCACATAGCTCCTCCGACATCTCGCTGGATGCGCTCACCCTCGCAGCCAGTGTCAGTGAGCTTAAATAGGGAGAACGTCCAGCAAACCCGGCAATCGGCATTTTATATGTCAGTTTCACAATGACATGCGGGTCGGGTGTGCAATCGATGAGCTTTAGTTCACAGCTGCCGCCTTTAATGGCCATCTCTGCCTTACCCCCGGTCAGGACGCTTGCCTTAGGCAGCTCTTTTGCAATAAGAGGGAGTGTAATAATTTTAGATGTATCCCACACATGCAGATACACCGTATTGTCCCGATAGACGCTCCCGAATTGATTATTTAAGCTAAAAGGCCCGCTCTTTATATTGCAGACACTCTCGTAATACTTCTCAAGCCACGGTGCGAGACTGGGACGGTAGCTGAAATCATCCGGTCTTGCGATTCCGTCCGGCATAGGCGGCAGATTAAACAGGCTGTTTTCGTCCGCACACGCAGATAAAACCAGCGTTTTTATACGCAAATCCGGTGACGAGCAGTCGATGATATCCTTTTCCCTGGATTTCGGCGTGACATTGAGTTTTTCGATTCTGCCGCATTTATAGGAGCATTCTATGGTCGTATTGTCCGGTGCTTTAAGCTTAAACTCCACATCGGTATTGTCGGGCCATGCCGGAAGAAGATATATCTTTTCCCCTTGGCACTGGATAAGCATGTGTTGAAGTCCGTTCATGCACACCCCGCCGTGACACTGATCCGGCACTCCGTCCATATGTGCGTGACGCCAGAATCCGGGAAAGCGGGGTGTTCCCGGTCTGTCTTTATACGAAACCCCCTGCATCGTGGCGACTATTGGCATACAGTCGGTATAGTTTTTAATAAGCAGGGACATGGATTCCTCCGGCAGTCCCAGCACGGCGGCATCTAAGAGGGCAGGGTGCCATCCGCCTGTATCCCAATACTGATAGCTGTTTGAGCCGTCGAGACTAAGCCGTCTAGTGAAGAGTGATTGCAAACCTATCTTTAGCCATTGCTTATCAGACAAGAAGCTGATATTGTTAAACGGCCACACGGCGTACAGCTCGCTTGCTTCACAGGTAAGTCCGGGGGAGTAACACTCACCGGGAGCTAGAAGCTTAGTACCTAAGATTGTTTTTACAGGAAGCTCCGGCAGTTCATTGTATAAATTCTGCCAGATACATCTTCTCTCTGCACCTATCTCCGCATCCGACAGAGAAAGCATTACCGAAATGAGACTGCGAAGCCCGGAGACCTCGGTAATGGGGTTCTTTACATCATCCTGCTGCGGAAAATCGTACGCTCTGCTTCGTGCCTTACCGTATGTCTCGGCTGTACCGGCGGGATAGATGATGCGTTTACCTTTTTCGTCCTTTTTACTATAGTGCTCATCATAGAAACGGATATACTCGTCGGCGCAGGGTAGAAGTACATCCTCCAGAAAAAGCTTATCCTTTGTGTGGAGATAGAGATTAGCAAACATATAGGTAAACTCTATACCGGGCAGATGGTGATAGCGCAGATGCCAGTCCCTCGCCTCGGGAGAGTCCTCCGGTCGCGTCAGCCTTGTGCTTTCGGGCAGCTCCTCCGGTATATCCGGCCAGTCCGACTTATCGCTCATGAACAGCTCCGGTATACATGCCCCCCTGTGCCCCATTGTCTCAAAGCAGGTTTTTCTCGCAGAATCAAGATATCCGCGCACAAGCCGAATAAGCGGCTCCATCAAATCATAGTCCCCTGACGCAAGAAGCGGCCAGAACTGGTGGCGCGTGTTCTGCCCCATGTAGACATCCGCCCATGGACGTTCATCCGGCGTCGTATCGTTTTCCGTCACCCATGAGAATGCAAGAATAGCGTCCTTGGGTGTTGCAAACCGGAAAATGGAGCCATTATACAGAGACGGAAAGATACCGCGGCTGCTACAGGCAAATACAAACCGCTGTAGGATATACCTCTTAGTGATAAACTCCCCATAGCTCCCGCCGGAGATACGCACATAGCTTCTGTTCCAGAAATGCTTCCACCAGTCAAGATGGGCCTTATATTGAAGCTCCCATCCGGATTTTAGGTATGCTATATGCTTTTCAGACAGCGCTTGCAGAAAGGTTTCTGTATCCTTTGTGTCTATTCCGGCGACAGCGGCGCACAGATGACAGTTATAGGAGGGGGTCACTGTAATGGTGTTTGCCTTTATGCGCTCTGAATTACCGTTTATCTCTTCCAGCAGACCGCCCAGAAAGTAAAGCGCTTGACAGTTTTTCCTCTTTTGATGGGACAGCCAGATAAGGCGTCTCTCGTCCTCCACCACCGCATCCGCCTTTTCCGGGACATATCCATTGAGCTTGTCACATGAAAGTGTCTCATAATCCCGCCACAGCTCAAACTCGGCGTTTACCGATACCGGTACAGAAAAAGCACATTCAATATGTATCTCCGAAAAGGTCTCGGATAAAGCGGCATTGGCGTCCGCCCATATTTTTACCGTCCCTCCTGTACCTTTTATGTATATCGCCGCCTCCTTTAGTACAAGAGACTGGCTGAAATCCGGCTCGGACAGCAGTATGTTGGGGCTAAAGGTAATGGTGAGCTTGCCCATCTTCTGGTGCAGAGCAGTGTCTGAACGCCCCATGTATATGTTTATAGCGTTTTTTGTTGCCCAGACGTTAAGCCCCGTGTCTCCGTCCCCTAATGGCATAGAATCACTCGATTCTATGCAGTGTTCGCCCCATAATTCATTGTAACTGTCAAGCCATGACAGATTAGCGCATTCATTTCCAGAAGAGACATCCTTAATAAACACACGCCTTTTGTTCATGCTTTTCACCTTTCATATTATTCCTCGATAGCCGCCTTCTGTTTATTAATTGCTCTGAAAATACTATCGTCAAACTTAGGTTTTCTATCATAGGTGTACAGTCCGTTGACCTCCTGCTCCACATCATAGAGCTGTGTAAAACAAAAGGCGCATATTCTGGGGTTACTTAGCAGGGTTTTAGTAAGCTCCCGGTATATCTCTATGTACTCCTCTTCACTGGAAGCCCTGCTGGCAGAATTGTCCCCTCCCGGCACCCATCTGACACCGCCGTATTCACTGACAAAGTAGGGCTGCCCCTCATACCGCTGTCTGTCTGGGAAATCCACATACACCTCTCCGCCGTGCTTCATGGGCTCGAACTTAGCGGCAAACCTCTCGGGCACCTGCTCATAATCATGGACATCATAGATATCGGTTACAACGTGATAGAATCCGCTTGTGTCGATAACCGGGCGGGTCTTATCGTACATCTTTGTGCAGTTGTATACAATCCGCAGCACCTCGTCATTCTGCCTTGTACCGTTGCTTCTGTCCCAGGTCTCGTTAAACGGACACCACCCCACGATTGCAGGACTGTTAAAGTCCCGCTCCAATACCTCCATCCACTCGGGCAGAAAGCGTTCTAGTCCCGTGGCGGTCGTGACGTTCAAGCCCCAGTTGGCATGTTCTCCCCACACGAGGTATCCCAGCCTATCCGCCCAGTAGATATAACGCTGTTCAAATATCTTCTCATGCATTCTTGCACCGTTAAACCCAAGTCCCATCGATATCTCAATGTCTCTTTTTAGATCCTCATCGGTCGGCGCGGTATATATTCCATCCGGATAGAAGCCTTGGTCGAGAACCAGCCGCTGGAACACCGGCTTTTTGTTTATGAGTATCTCGTTGTCGGTGAGTGTTATACTTCTCAGTCCGAAATAACTAGACACCCTATCCCGACCTTGCTCTCCGCTAAGGACAATATTTAAATCATATAGGTTTGGCTCGCCCGGATTCCACAGCGATATCTCACTTAGCTGCACCGTGAGATTAGCCCTCTTTCCGCTGACAAAACATTCACCCATGCCGACTAAACAACCTTTCAGATGAGCCTCCGCAATAAGGCGGCAGCCGTCGGCACTGCCCTCCAGACTTGCCTCAATGTGTACACAGCCGTTTTCAGGATCGGGGGTATAGCGCAGTGACTTTATGTATTCCTTGGGTACACATTCAAGCCACACCGTCTGCCATATGCCGGTTGTGCGGGTATAGACACAGCCGTGCGACTCAAACTCGTTGCTCTGCTTGCCCCGCGGCTGTAACCCGGAGCGTACATCGTCCTGGGCATACACCGTGACAACATTCTCCCCATCTAAGAGAAAGCGGGTAATATCAAAGCTAAAGGAGGAATACCCGCCCTTATGTGTACCGACGGATGTACCGTTTACCCATACCTCGGTCTCGTAATCACACGCCCCGAAATGCAGGAGCACCTTATTGTCAAGCCACTCTTTTGGTACTGTGAAGCTTCGTTTGTACCAAACAGCAGCCATAAAATCCTTATACTCCACGGTGGACAGCTTGCTCTCGGGGCAAAACGGTACGATAATACTGCCGCTTAGGTTCTCTTTTTGCAGCAGTCCTCTTTTTTTACCGCTGTTGCCGTGGTCAATCTCAAACTGCCATTCACCATTGAGGTTTATCCATTCCTCTCTCACAAGCTGCGGACGCGGATATTCGGGTCTTGGAATACCAAGATTCTTATTCATTTATAAAACCTCCGATAACCTAAGCTGACCGTCCAGAGAATATCTCTTTCCGGCGGTTGTTTCAAGGGATAATGTATCATTTTTGTACCGTAACCGACATGTGCTTCCGTTTAAAGACAGAATGTCGGCTCTAATGAGCACCTTATTATGCCATTCAAGTGAGACCTCAAAGCCGCCTCTTGCCATAATCCCTTTAA
Source organism: uncultured Oscillospiraceae bacterium (assembly GCA_964433745.1). Taxonomy (GTDB): domain Bacteria; phylum Bacillota; class Clostridia; order Oscillospirales; family Ruminococcaceae; genus CAYSTR01. The sequence continues at coordinate 6,403 of CAYSTR010000125.1, forward strand.
CAGAGCCATTTGCCCATTCATCCGGCAGTGCGGGTAGAAGCTCAATGTCTCCTGTGTGGCTTTGAATAAGCATCTCGTTTATACCGGACACCGCTCCGAAATTTCCGTCTATCTGGAACGGAGGGTGTGCGTCAAAAAGATTTTTATATGTCCGTTCGGGCGTAATAAGAAGATTAATAAGGCTGTTACAGCGGTTGCCGTCCTTTAACCGTGCCCAGATATTTATCTTCCACGCCAAAGACCAGCCGGTGCTGAGATCCCCTCGGGCATTGAGCGTTACCTTGGCGGCATCGGTTAAGACAGGGGTATTCTCCACCGTTATGGTTTTACCGGGGAACAGACCGTACATATGGGAGACATGCCTGTGATCGTCCTCCTCACTGTCCCAGTCCTCAAACCATTCCTGGAGCTGACCCCAGCGCCCTATCTTGTCAGGCGGCAGCTTATCTATTATGTTCTGCCACAATGAGCATTTCTCGATGTCCACACCCAAGAGCCGGGACGCGGCTATACAGTTACCTAAAAGCTCGCGCAGCACCTGTTGATCCCATGTGGGTGCAATACAGGTACAGGCGGCATAGTCAATCCGTGCGCAGTTCTCCGGTGACGCAGAGGGAGCGGTGACCAGATATGTATGTCCATGCCTATCGGTGTAGGGAATGAGAAATTCCTCAAAGAACTCCGCCGATCCCTTAATTACAGGATATATCTCGGAAAGGAAGCTCTTGTCCCCGCTAAACAGGAAGAAGTCATAGAGCTGATTACTAAGCCACGCTCCGCACACAGGCGTGAACCCCCACGGACCATCGATTGGCGCTGTGCGGTTCCACAAATCGGTGTTGTGATGAAGCACCCAGCCCTTGTCGATACCATAATGCACCCTCGCCGTATCAGTTCCCGGTTGTACCCGAGTTTTTGCCTTATCCACA
>CAYSTR010000126.1:0-7260 GCA_964433745.1 uncultured Oscillospiraceae bacterium
GGTAACGGTGATTATTATTTTGTCGATCCCATTGGAAAGGTAGTTAATAATATAAACTTTGGAGGAGATACTTACTATTCCATGGTTTCTACAGGAGAGCTAAAAGTTTCATTGCCATACCCCGAAACAGAATATTCATCTTTCAATGAGTTGATACAGAATATTGGATTATCAGAAAACATTTATTCTTTAAGTAATTCGTATGATATTATAAGCTCACAGCTTTTTATGATTAGAAATGAAATGAAAACTAGTATTTCTTTCGTATTAATTTTTTTGTGTTTTATTTTTATGTTGATTGTGTCAACTATAGTTTTTATTTTTAGCTCTAATAAAAAAGAAATATTTGTAAGATACTTACTAGGTCATTCAATAATGAAAGTTAACAGTAAGTTAAATTTTATAATTATTATTTTTTGGTTACTATTATTTAATGTTGCTATATTATTACGAGTTTCAAACATAGAATTTAGCGTTGCTTTTTGCCTATTATTAATGTCACTGGAGATATCTATATCACAGCTTATATTTATCAGGCTAATCAAAAATAATTTTAATAAAGGTGATGGGTAGTAATGGATATAAAACTAGACAATATAACAAAAAGCTTTGGAATCAAAAAAGTCTTTAACGGATACAACTTGACAGTTTGTTCTGGTGAATTTGTTGCTTTAACAGGTGAAAGCGGCAAAGGTAAAAGCACCTTGTTAAATATTATTGGGTTACTTGAAAAACCAGATTCAGGCAGTGTGAAAATATCTAATTACATAAATCCAACTCTTTTTCAATCTCAACAACTAAGAAGAGACACAATAGGTTACCTTTTTCAAGGTTATGCTTTAGTAGATAATAAAACAGTTTGGGAAAACTTGAAACTAGCTTTAGTGTACTCACATATGAGCAAATCAGCAAAAAAAGATTTTGCAATAGAAAAGCTTAGTGAGGTATCTCTTGATTCAAGTTACATGGAACAATATATTTATGAATTGAGCGGTGGTGAACAACAGCGAGTAGCTATTGCACGATTGTTATTAAAACCATTTCAAATATTATTAGCAGACGAACCAACGGGTTCTTTGGATGATGATAATAAAAAAACAATACTTAAGCTATTACAAAAAATGAATTCAATTGGTAAAACTATTATCATTGCTACTCATGATAAAGAAGTAACTGACATTTGTCACCGCATAGAACGTTTATTATAACCGTTCCCACTTCTTGTCCCGCTCAAACGCGGCCGCCAGATTGTCCGCATCATCTATTATCCCTCTGTCATACAGCATGAAATCGAGCAGGCGAATGGCATTGCGTGTCGTACTTACGCCTTTTTTCAGCTTAAAGTCAAAGCGTATACCGTCATCCGTACACTGTTCGCTGAAATGATATGGCTCAAAAAGTCCCGACGTTATCTCACATAGCTCCCTGTCATGTGTCGCTACAGCACACTGGCAGTCGTGCTGTGCTATAAATTTAAGCACGGCGGCAGACGCAGCTATGCGCTCTATGGTGTTTGTTCCCCTTAGAATCTCGTCTATATATAACGAGCAGTGGATGGTGGAGAGCTTATCCAGAATACGCTTTAGGGATTTTATTTCAAAGATGAAGTAGCTGTTTCCCATGGACAGCTCGTCTCTGGCCGCCATGGATGTGATGACCAGCGTCAGCCGTGTCTTAAAAGCGGCGGCGGTACAGGTATGTATCGTCTGCGCCAGTATACCGTTTATCGCAAGCGCCTTTATGAATGTGGACTTACCCGAAGCGTTTGAGCCGGTCACGATAATGTGCTTAGGCAGCGAAGCGGAATTATCCACCGGATTACTAAGAAGCGGGTGGCAGAGCTGTTCACAGTTTATACCGCTGTCGGTGGTAAATTCGGGGATTGTGTAGAGCTGCAGGCTCTTTCGGTAGGAGAGAATACAAATGGCGGCTTCAAGCTCCCCAAACGCACGAGACAGCGCATGAGCCTGCGGCAGACGCTCTTTTATACCGTCTGTAACCCTTATGTAGGAGCGGATGTCGGACAATATGAGTATGCGCATGTACTCGGTAAACATCTCAATATCGGTCATACCCGCACGCACACCCCCCACAGCGCCCCCCTTGAGCTTCGCAAGCTGACGGTGACAGTCAAATAACCCGCTCAGATGTACATTTAACTCCTCATTTTTCAACCCATAAAGCCGCTCACAGCAGCTTAAAAGCGCATTAAAGTAGCGCACGGCCGGTAGTCTGTCCTCTATCTTCATCTTGACCCTGTAGTGAACTACGGTATTGGTCACAAACGAGCCCACAATCACGATAATTCCCGCCGTGAGATTAAAGGGGAGCAGTAAAAGCCCCAGTAACGGAAGGTACATGAGAAGCTTATATATGTAGGGGCGGGTAAGTGTCACTTGCTTTGTGCTATGAATGAGCGAGGCAAGCCCGTTGTAGTTTTGTCTGCCCATGTCAAACAAGACCAACTGTACCTGTTTTCTCACAGCGGGATTTTCATCGAAAAAGCGAATCAGCCGTTCGCGCTCCTCCATCCAGGCGGTGTCAAAGCCCGGTTCGTGCAAGAGGCTGTAGAGATACTCCTCCCCCACACTTGTAATGCAAGTATTAATGCGCTCGAACACGCTGTCCATGTCCAGATCATCCCATGTGAGGTCGTCGATGTGGTGCGGGTTAACCTCATGCTTTTGACGGAAAAAGTGGTATGAGGATATGCTCTCCCACACGGTACTGCGATCCCCCGGCGGCTTCCCGAATGCCGAGAGCATAACCCGGCGGTTTCGTTTTCGCGTCATGAAGCGGGAAGCGGTGACCGTCACGATGATGATAGTAATAACGAGCGCTAGAAATGCAAACGATTCCATCTGTACCTCCAGAGATTTTTTGTTGTAATTAGGCGGCGTTTATGTTATGCTGTGGGTGAGGGAATACATTTAAAAAAGGGGTAATAAAATGAACAAGGAAATTATCGCACGAGCAGAAAAAATCCTGGCAAACAGAAAAATCCTTGACCACGGGTGCGGAGAGTGCTGCGTACTGGCACAGATTGATGCTGACGGTTATCCCACAGCCGCCACCATCTCCCCATCCAAAATAGATGGGATAAAGCACATCTACTTTTGCTCCGGTATGGGCAGCAACTGGGTTTTACGTACAGAGCAATGCAATCGTGCCAGCATCTGCTTTAACTCGGAGGATGAACAGTACAACATCACTCTAGTAGGTACAATAGAAGTGCTGACCGATATTGCGTCTAAAACGGAAAACTGGTTTGACGGAATGGGGCATTATTTCAAAGGACCGGAGGATCCGGGCTTTTGTGTTCTGCGGTTTAACACGAAACGGTACAGCTTGATGTTAAACGAACACGATGTAAACGGAAGTGCTAAAGGGACATTGTAGCCGCACCTCAACCATTGGTTGAAGATTCAACAATTGGGTTATTCCCTTTTGCGCACAAATGCACTATAATAATCGTATCACACAGGGAGGTTGAGAGTATGGACTATCTATTAAAACTTTCGGAAAACATAGCATTTTTGCGCAAGAAGCAGGGGATGACGCAGGAGGGGCTGGCAGGGAGGCTCGACCTCTCGTTTCAGGCGGTGAGCAAGTGGGAGAACGGACAAAGTAGCCCCGATATAAGTCTATTACCCAGGTTGTCCGAAATATTCGGCGTTAGTGTGGACGAGCTGTTCGGGATAACAAAAAAGGACGTTCCCGCCGTGTTCACAGAGCCGCCCGGTGAGGACGATGACACGCTGTATGTGGCGGTGTACAAGGGGCGGACACTGCTAAAATCTGTACCAAAGCCGCTTGAACACATCCGGTTTGTGTATGAGGGGGAGGCGCTCAACGTGACCAGTGTATTATCGTTACAGTGCGGAAACATTGACGGAAGTGCGGCGGCGGGTACGCACATTATCTGCGGCAATGAGCAGAACAAGCGCGGTGATTATGCGATAAACGGCTGTGCATCGGCGGGATCGCACATCCAGTGCGACAGTATAAACGGATGTGCCTCTGCCGGTTCGCACATCCAGTGCGACAGTGTCAGCGGGAGCGTATCGGCAGGCTCTACGGTCACATGCGACAGTGTGAGCGGTGATGTAAACGCGGGCGGATCGGTCACATGCGACAGTGTGTCCGGCAATGTAACGGCGGGCGGTTCGGTCACGTGTGACATTGTTGAGGGGGATGTCCATGCGAAAGGGGACGTGCACTGCGAGCAGATAGGCGGGACGATTTATAATGAATAAACACCGCAGAAAATGATAAGACAATAACATCTGTTTTCGTGTATACTCATTCATATAGACAGGAGGTGATGTCTTGAACAACATAGAGCTAATAGAGCATGTGCTAGACTATATTGACGGTCATCTGTCCGAGGATATAACATTTGACACACTGGCTACTATATTTGGATATTCCTCGTTTCACTTTAACCGCATTTTCTCATCAATAACCGGCATGTCCATCACAGACTACCTAAAAAAGCGCAGATTGACGAGGGCTTGTCTGGAGCTGACAGGTTCAAATGCAAACATCAGTGATATATGTTATGCGTGCGGATTTAATAGTATCCAAACATTTAACCGTCTTTTTAAGGATGCTTACGGTATGCCGCCGTCCAAGCTGAGAAAGGAGCAGGTGAGCGTCGAGTATATGAGTGTTAAGAGCATCATCTCCGGTTATAAAAACCGAATAAGGATTAAAGGAGAGTATGCAATGGAACCGAAGATCTTAGAGAAAGACGGATTTTTCTTAGTGGGCGTGAAAAAGCACACACGGGATGGGTTTCAGGTTATCGGTGAAGCATGGGAAGAGCTAAAGGCGCGTATCGGCGAGATAACAAACAGGGTAAATCAAGGTGTTTCCTATGGCTATGAGGACTACTCTGCGGATTTTAGCGCCGACCCTCTACAGTTTTACTATATGGCATCGGTGGAGGTGGACGGCGACGCGCCCGTTCCCGCCGGGATGGAGAAAAAAAGTGTCCCCAAGTCCACCTATGCTGTATTTACATTAACCGGTAACAATGTTCTTGATGAGATTGGCAATGCCTTTCGTTATATCTATGACATCTGGCTTCCCGGCTCCAAGTACTGTATGTCAGATGAGGTGTGCGCCGACTTCGAGTATTATGATGAACAATGGGACTGCCGTTCCTCCTTATCCAAGATTGATATATATATCCCTATAAAGAAGCTGGATACATAATTAATAGTATGGACTGGCTATTTATCTCCATTTTTTTTACATTCTGGGAATAAATGAGAAAAGACTGTTAAAAATAGTCTTAACCGATTATTCACGGTGGGAAAAGCCGGGGTAACACCCGGTGACAAAATGGAGGTAAATATGAGCAATCTTCACTTTGGCAAATCTAAATTCGCACGGTTTATATCGTCCAAGGGCTTTTACATCGCTCTGGCGCTGTGCGTGGTGGGAGCGGGTACTGCTGCTTATCTGACAGCGCAGAACACGCTGGGAAGCTTAACCGAGCAAAACCCCGAAAATTTTACGGGGGGCGGCAGTTACACCGCCGAGGTAAGCGACATTCCATGGGACGATCCAGTGAAGGACGTAGAAAAGACGCAATCTCAGGTGCCCAAAGATTCATCAGCTTCGCAGCAGCAATCCTCGACGGCTTCATCATCTGGAACGCCTGCCGTAAAGTCCGAATCCGCCTCCGAAACATTAGCTTCGCAAAACGAGCAGCCCAAATTGTTGTTCGTAGTGCCGCTATCGGGCGAGATAGTTAACCCCTACTCCGAGGGCGAGCTGGTAAAGTCCACCACCCTAGGTGACTGGAGAACACATGACGGCATCGACATCAAGGCCGAAAACCTCTCCGCAGTCAAGGCATGTGCCGACGGTGAGGTCGCAAGAGTGTATGAGGACGCTCTGTGGGGCACAGTTGTAGAAGTCACACACGCAGGCAACCTTACATCGGTCTACGCATCTCTTAGCAAAGAGGTAAGCGTCAAGGCCGGACAGGAAGTAGAAGCGGGTGAGATTATCGGCACAGTAGGCGGGACAGCCCACGCCGAGATAAAGCTCGACCCCCATCTGCACTTTGCAATGAAGAAGAACGGCAAATGGGTAGATCCGTTTGATGTTATGGGCGTGAACTTCTAGACCCCACTATAAAAGGAACGTCCCGGACTAGTCCGGGACGTTCCTTTTGCTTTTAATTACTATATATTGATAGTAACTCCGGCACAATCTCCTATTCATACTATATCATAGTTACGAGGTGATATTATTGTACTACCCTAGACTAAAGGATCTGCGCGAGGATGCAGAGCAAAATCAGACTGCTATAGCGTCATTACTGGGCATAGACCAGCGGGTGTACAGCACCTATGAAACGGGGAAGAGGGAGATTCCCGCGAGATATGTCATAAAGCTTGCCGATTACTATAAAACGACAACAGATTATATCCTGGGCAGAACCAATAAACGATAAGCAAAAGAGAGCGGTAAAACCGCTCTCTTATTGTTTGCTTATGCCCCACCGTGCCGTCGTACGGATTATAAAAACCCATGAAGTACATCAAGGGTGGATGCCCGCCCAAACGCTTCTCGCTCCCTTCGTCCCTTTCGGGGAGGTCTGCAGTCCACGCCCGGAGTCGAAGCTCCTATAACTGTTTGTTGGATTAATAACAGCCGCACTTGCTCGCACACAGCAGGAACAGTAAAAACTAGTCTATAATCTCGAACGCCTCGCTCAAGCGTTCTGTGAAGATGGCGCTGACATTGTCAAACTCGTCCTCGTCCTCTATTGCGACAAGCACCTCTTCGCCGTCCTCGTCCTCCATGCATTTGAGTATCACCAGATCACCGGCATCGTCTACGGCTTCCGACGCTTCCTCTATCATCGGCAGCAGCGCAATATAGCGCTCCTCGTCTATTTCAAGGGTATCCAGCACCTCAAAGCTGTACTCAGTTCCTTCTTCATCGGTCAGCGTGATTATATCCACGCCCATATCTTCATCGTCCATTTCGTTTAAATCCAGCTCTTCATCAATCAAAAGTAGTCACCTCATTTTAGATGAAACGTCGTCGTCTCATATAGTATACACATATCATACAATAAATCCGCACCTAAGTCAATGTTTTTTTCTGAAAATTCACGCTAAATTTACCAGAAGCCCAAAATTCATATATAAAGCCAATTTATATAAACTAAGTCAGTAGACATGTTTTTTTAAGGATAAAAAATCGAAAGGAAACTTAAAATAGATGAAAAAACTA
>CAYSTR010000127.1:0-7248 GCA_964433745.1 uncultured Oscillospiraceae bacterium
CTGCTTACAATTTGCCGGTGTGCGACAGTTGTATAATCCTTGTTCGGATTAGCCGAAAAATCAAACTTATATGGTGTCTGACGGTCCTGTATGGCATCACCGAGCTGGTAGGGAAAAAGCAGCGAATCAATCTGCTTAATAAAGTCTGTATGCTCATCACCACCTAAGAAAACCCTGCGATGGGATTTCGCCTCATGGCAAAGTGTTTTTGGTGCATCGGGTGAAGTGTCTGGTATAATCCAATCTGCAAAGTTATTTGTAAATAAATAATCACATTCTGGCATGGTCTGCACAATGCAGTGCTGCCCATCATAACCATATGGGTATGCAAGCCAGCCATCGTTTGAATTAGTGTAAACCGGCAGACCCTCAGGTAGATATAACCTGAGCTCTCCCCCGAGCAGACTGCGAATATGAACCCAGTCTAGTATACCATCCTTCAACTCCGCACTAACCTCAAACCCACCCTTTGCCAATAGTCTATTAAAACGACAGCTCTCCCAGGGTGGGTATTGTATAAACAGATCCCCCCTCTCGTGCTCATAACAGCCTTTAGAACGCCAGTCGGAGGTTCTTACGTTTGGAACTGCAGGAAATAAACGTACTACTCCATCGAAGCTCTGTATAAGCATCTCGTTAACAGCCGATACCATTTCTCCGCACGCTTCCATCATAGGAGGATGGTAGAACGGGCGTTGAGGAATAATGCAGTAGTTCATAAAACGCTCGGTTTCCTCGCACCCTAAACCATTAGAGCGGGTGAGCAGATCAATGCCCTTTTGGTATATCAGCCGGATAGCGTCATCCCTAAGACCTAATCTTGATGCCGCACATGACAGCCAACCGAAGCCGAACACGCCGGTTTCCACATTTTCCTCAACATATCTTAGTGTGCGGACTGCGGTGTCGTATTGTTCCTTGGGACTCGTGATACTGATCTCTCCAATAGGATAGATAGGCATGAGGATCGAGGGATGACGCAGCCACATGCCATTACGAGCATCCTCCGAATCCTTATAACAGCCGTTTTCTTCGGGATATGGCGGAAAATCCTTCAATAGCCTTGTACATACGTTGGCGGTATCATCTGCTGCGTTCAGCAGTTGTGCGGCTTTAATGGTTATGTTTAGGAGATATTTGACAGTGGCAAGTGTTATCGTGGAATTGTGTGTCAACGGACCTTGCTCCGGAGAAACATCCGGATAAAAGCATATACAACCGCGGTCTGCATCATAACGAACGACCTTATCAATAAAACGCACCATCTTGCAAAAGGCGGGATATGCCTTTTCTCGCAGAAACATATGGTCCCCGCTGTATTCTACATACCACCATAAAAACTGTGCACACCATGGTTGGATACAGTTGTATAGGGTATGCGGATAGTCAATCGCCCAACAGTCATCGAAGCCATAGATTTCCTTAGCAAAACGGGTAGCCGCTTGTTCGTAACATAGAAATCCTTCGCAGAACTGTCTACTCAGCTCTAGGTGATTAGTTGTAAACACAGGCCAAAATGATGCCTCAATGTTTATGTCCCAGTACCATAGACTACCCCACACTGTCGGCTGCCGTATATCCCACAAGCCATTAAGCCCGCAAGCCTGTTCCGGCATTCTTCCGCCCCTTCCGCTGCTGCATTCAAGCGTATAGAGGTTCATATACCAGAGGGTTTCTAAAAAACGATCAGGTATATTTATAGAGCTTTTGCCCCAGAAGGTTTTCCACCTTATTTCATGTGATGTTCGCAGCTTTTGTATATCATGCCCCATATAATCCGAAGAAAAATCGGGGAAACAGACGGTAACGGTTAAACAAAACGCGGTTGGTTCGGTTATGACTGCACGCACACCTTGATCATATGAGTGAAGCCGCGCAGCGGCACCGTTAATATGCGCTATAACCTGAAACCGAAACGGTGTATACCGCTCTTTATCTTCCCCCTCAGGATAGAATGAGACTGTATATCCAAACCGACCGTCATCGTATTCCAATGGGATGCAGACGAAATCCTTGTGCCCTCTTCTATTGGGGAAGCTAAGAACCAGTTCTTCTGCCATATCTTCAGCTACATTGAGAACAAGCACCGAATCCTCCGGAGCTACAAAAGCGGTAGCCGCCATATGCTGTCCCTCTTTTTGAGCACGAAAACATATCATTGCTTCCTCAATAAGCAGAGTGAGGGCGGTTTCCTGTGCTTGATACAAACCATCCCGAAGATGTATTGAAAGATTGCCGGTAGGGGGGTGGCTGATGCCGGCGAAGTTATGTCCATAACCGTCATAATGGGCATGTAAAGCTTGAAAATAGTGAACCGGCGACTGTTCGGGGCTTCTTGCGGATTGATCGGCTAAATCCGTTAAGCATGAATACTTTTTGTACCCTGAAAAATCAGGTCCCTGTTCTTGATATACCTGGCTGTAACGGTTATAAAGACGGTAGTATACATCATAATGGTTAAAATCAAAGGTAAGCGCATTTTCTTTATAGTATGCCATTGCACCAAAATGACCGTTCCCTATTGGGAGGGCATTATACCAATCGTTTTCGCAGTATTGAAAATGTATAGTATGCGGCAAAGTAACTCCTCCTTATCATCCTTTTAAAGAACCCAACATGACTCCCTTCACGAGATGCTTTTGCATAAAAGGATAGATTAGCATCATCGGAACACTGGAGACCACAATCACAGAATACTTTAAAAGATCCTGTATGTTTTGTTTACGCATTAGTTCCCCTATATCGAGATTACTTGTCATGTTTTGCATACTGTTTTGTATCAGTATGTCACGAAGAACCAGCTGTAACGGGTATTTTTGAGGGGAACTGATGTACATCATTGCACTGAAATAGCTGTTCCAATGGCCGACCGCATAGAATAAAGCAATTACAGACAAAATAGCCTTTGATAATGGCAGGACAAAGGATAGAAGAAACCTAATATCGCTACATCCGTCAATCTGCGCCGCCTCTAGCATCTCATCGGAGATATTGAGCTTAAAGTAGTTCATTGTAATCGTCATGTTCCATACACTGAGAGCACCCGGCAGAACTAATGCCCATACACTGTTCATTAAATGCAGATCTCGTATCAGCAGATAAGAGGGAATCATTCCCCCTCCGAACAACATGGTGAACATGAATAAGAACATTATCCATCCGCGCCCGCAAAAGTCTTTGCGGGAGAGCGGGTAGGCCGCTAATACTGTAAAGACTACATTAATAGATGTACCCAAAAGGGTGTACCATATTGAATTGAGAAAGCTCTGCATGATAGCAGGGGTGTTGAAGATAGTTATGTATCCATCTGCGTTTACATCAACAGGAAAGAGCCAAACCCGTCCCTGGGCCAGAGCAATACTAGAGCTGAAGGAAGCACTGATGGTAAATATTAATGGATAGAGTGTTACCGTGAGAAATATAAACACTAGCAAGGAGTTGAGCAGATAAAAAAGATAATCTCCGCCGGTGTGCCTCATCTTTATTCGCTTATTCATTTCTACACCTCAATTACCACAAACTGGTTTCGTTTACTTTTTTTGAAATCCAGTTGACACTCATTAGTAAAATTAAGTTAACAACCGATGTAAACAGACCCACCGCAGTGGAATAGGAGTACATTGGAATGGCCGCCTTGATTCCGCTTTTAAAAACAAACGTGGCAATAACCTCTGATTGGGCAAGGTTTCGAGGGGTTTGCATCAAGAATACTCTTTCAAAGCCAACACTTAAAATGCTGCCGCAGTTTAGGATGAGCATGATGATCACTGTTGGCAGAAGGCTTGGAATATCAATATACCAGATCTGTTGAAATCTATTGGCTCCGTCAATACGAGCCGCTTCATACAGTCCGGGATCGATGCTAGTCAGAGCGGCTATAAAGATAATTGCACCAAAGCCCATACCTTGCCACGTTCCCGACCATACATATAACGCTCTGAAGTTATCAGGATTGTTTAGTATATCTATTCTGCCGAATCCAATCAGTTCAATGAAGTTATTTATTACACCGGTTCGGGTGGCAAATAGTTGGTTCATAATGCCTACTAACACAACGGTAGAGATAAAATAAGGAGCATATGTGATCATTTGAACCGTTCGTCTGGCTACCGAGGAGCGGGTATAGTTAATACATAATGCAAGAATGATTGGTATCGGAAAGCTCACGATAAGCGAGTAAAGACTTAAAACGATAGTGTTTATGATGATTCTGCTAAACTGATACGATGAAAAAAAGGCTTCAAAGTGTTTTAGCCCAACCCATGGACTTGCCCATATACCCTTTACAATATTAAAGTCCTTAAAAGCTATCTGTGCTCCCAGCATAGGGTAATAGCAGAAGATTAATAAATAAAGCACAGGCAACGCAACCAACAAATAAAGCTGGCGGCTTTTATAAATGCGTTTTCGCATAGAGGCTATACTTTTCGCTCTATTTCCGGACATAACTCTCCCACCTTCGATAGTATTAAGAGAAAGGGTACAGGGATTTCCCTGCACCCTTATTCGGTATTACTTATATTTTGCGTTGTAGGTGGCCTGATATATCTCGATCATCCTGCTCAGACCAATGTTTTCAAGCTCTGACAGATATCCGTTCCAGTCGGTATCGGCATCTATGTTACTTTCCCCTGTTATAAAGCGTGCTGTCATTTCCTGTACATAGGTATCTATTGGGCTTTCATAGGAAGCAAGCTCCATAGAATCTGCTTCACTATATGCCATCGGGGGGAATAATTCTTCACTTGCCGGAATGTACGGATAGTAGTTCTTTTGGCTTTCAAGATAAAGGATGGTTTCCATTGCGGTAGTTTCGTCGGCTAGTCTGCCTAGACGCATATCCGATGTGCGTAATGCCAGACCAACCTCTCCCCACCCCTGGTTTTTAGGGGGATCACGGTCAAAATTGGTTTTATATACTGCGGGCTGGTCATTAATTCCAAGGAGCTTTTTATCGGTTACCCAGTCCCAATCCTCTCCCAATACCCCCTGCCAGAGACGCAGGGTGGTCTCTTGTTCAACTAAGCAATCGGCTAGGCGTATGGCTGCTTCAGGATATTGGCACTTGTTTGTGATGCTGAATGAGGGGAAGAAGTTGCCGTAGGGGCTGTACGAGGATTCTTGACGACCGGATGGTCCTTTTAATGAGGGGATTGTGACCCAGTTCTTCCAGTCCCCCTCCTCATCAAAGGTTGTGAATGTTCCTTCGTATCCACCCGGAGCTGCTCCAAGGATATGGGTCGGCATAGAACCGAGCTGCTTTAGCTGCTCACCATCCTGTGTCAAGCTTTCCGGGGCAAGCAGCTTCTCGGCATATAGCTTTTTTAGATAACGCAAGCCATCACGCCATCCATCTGATACATAACCGGCTTTTACTGTTCCGTTCTCGACATAAATTTTTGTCTTTGAAAATGGCTGCATGAGAAAACCTTCAACCTGGCTGTCCCAACCTTTGGGAGAGCACGCAAGCGGTACCTCATCCTTTTTGCCGTTATTGTTTGGATCCTGATCACGGAACTTAATTAACATATCATAGAACTCGTCGGTAGATGTAGGGAGAGCTAATCCCAACTGATCTAACCACGGTTTATAAACCCACATCTTTTCTGTGACAGAGCAGTGGTAACAGTCATTTACAGAAGGAACATCATACATATTGCCGTCATTTAATGTGTACTGATCCTTTGCTGCCGGATACTGATTAAACATCTGCGGAATGCCTATACAATATGTATCGATCAAATCGTTCAGCGGAAGCAGAATACCCTGTGAGCCATACAGAAGCTGTTCTGCTAATGAAAAACCGCTTCGGAAAAGAATATCGGGATAATCCCCTCCGGTTATGCTTAAGCGGAGCTTCTCCCTAGCATCAGCACTATTTACGACAACAAACTCCAGATCGATATTTGTTTTATCGGTGAGCCATTGAGTAAACTTATTCTTATCATATTCAAAGTCGGTTCCTTGAGAGGTTGCTGCGGTAAAAACGCTTAGCTTTATCTTTTCATTCACTATCGGATAAGATCCGGCAGCTGTTACATAGGATTGCTCTGTATCTTGCTCGGATACTGATGATGCGGTCACAGAACCACCCGATGAGGATGCTTTATCTGTGGAGGATGATTGGGTTTGTCCCGTACATCCGGTCAAGAAAAAAATTAAGAGCGCTATAGAAATGAAACATGAACTACCCTTTCTAAAATGCATAGAGAAACCTTCCTTTCAAGTTCGTACTCATTCATTCCCGTACATGCTTTGGCGGAGCTCCCTGCCTAGGCATAATTATAAGCCTGATAATAAAAAATAGAAAGAGTAAAATCTTAAAATTAGGTACTTATTTATTCTTTTATGTTAATAATGTTTTTACAAAAAAGAAAAATTTACTCTAATCTCCGGTATTCGGTGGGGCTTACCCCATAGATTTTTCTGAAGGCTTTATTGAATGCCCCAGTTGTACCATAACCTACCCTAGCTGCAAGAGTATTGATTGGCAGATCTGAGTCTCCCTTTAATAAACGTATTGCTTCGGATAGGCGCAAATTTTCAATATACTGTGAAAAATTTCCGCCGGTATGTTTCTTAAATAGCTGAGATAGGTATGGTTCGGAGATTGAAAACCGTTCTGCCAGTACAGACAATGACAGATCCGGATTTTCAAACTGCTCATTAATATACTGCGTAACCTGCCAAATGATCGAATTGTTCCTGTTGTTCTTTTGTTTTTCAAAGAAAGAAGCAATTTCCACACAGAGCTGTTCAGCAGCATTTAAGCATTCAACGTGCGAGACCAGCTTTTGGTCATTTGTCAGTTCATCAAGCTTACCTTTAAAATTCGTCTCGTCGTAGGCGGTAGAAACGCAGTATGAAATAAGCTGAACTATAGAATACCAGATCATATTCCATGCGTATTTGTCAACAGTTACACCTTCCGCATATATAAGCTTCTTAATCCTTATGAAAATATCTGTAACCTCCTCGGCATCACCATTCTTCATGCAGTTTTCCAGCTGCTGTATCAGCTTCCTTAGTTCACTGCCCACCGGAAAAATACTATCCCTTTTTTCTCTCTCAACCCATATCACCTTTGGTGTATCCTCATGACTGGACGAAATGATCATATCAAGTGTTTTACTTAATGCAAATGATACCTGCGAGAGCGTTTTACAGGGCTCGCTTATGCATATTATGACACGGAATCGGCTCGAGGTAAGACTCTTTACAAGAAATTCTGTGAAGGCCTCCGCAGAT
>CAYSTR010000128.1:0-7223 GCA_964433745.1 uncultured Oscillospiraceae bacterium
CAAGGCACACGGTATCTGCACCCGGCTAGCCGAGGTCTTGGGTGGCGGCATAGTGCTGCCGCCGCAATACATCGGACGTCCCGGGTTTTCAAGCTATACCGGCACCCTCACGTTTTCGGAATCACTTGTCAACGGATTGTTTTATGAACTGTTTTCCCAGTTGAAAAAGGTAGGTGCTAAGGTCATTGTGCTGATAACAGGGCATTACGGAGCATTGCAGGTTGACTGTATCAGGCGTGTAGGTGATTGTTTTCAGAGTGAAAATCCTGATATATGCATCATAGCTCAACCCGAATACGAGGATGTGTTCGTGGACGGTGTAGTACCCGCCGACCATGCGGGTCTCTGGGAAACCTCATTGTATATGCATTTGTATGAAACCGACAAGCAGCTAAGTATCGATATACTTTCTCCAAAACCAATGAAGATATATGAAGATCCCCCTCATGATTATTATCATGAGTCAGCCGAATGGCAATGGTATAACGATGTTTTGTCCTCTACCGCAGATCTGGGTGGGAAAGCGGTGGAAGCTATCGTCCAGCACCTTAAACGTAAGATTTTGGACGGACTTGCGTCGGTGAATTAATAATTGTCATATTAGGATATGTTAATCTGATTGTATCAGCCGTTCTTTTCTGTATCTTCCGGGTGAAACGTTAAAGTGCTTCTTAAAGACCTTGTTAAAATAGTAGTAATCATTATAGCCTACCAAACAACAGATTTCTTCTATAGTCAGGTTTATATTACCAAGAAGAGAAGCAGATCTGGTCATTCTAAGCTGGGTGAGATACTCACAATAGTTTATCCCTACTTCTTTCTTAAACAGACTGCTTAGATAGGGCATACTGATATTAAACTGCTTAGACAATTCCTTTAATGATATCTCCTTATTGTAATTGTCTTCTATATATAAAAGTATCTGCCTAAACAAATCCTTACAGTTCCCGTTTTCTATGTCATTATCGGCTTGCGGATTCAGCTGCTTTAGTATGTATTCACACATGTTTTCTAACGTAAGAAAGGTCTGTTTAATCTGATCATAGTTCAGGAAGCTAAACAGCTCCTTGTTTTCAAATGCTATGTAGTTCCACAGAATGGCGACCTCCTCAATAGAAACCCGGCTATCTTTCAGCTTTCCTACAAAAAAATCCAGCGCTTCCCTTGTGTAAGCTTTATCCGAAACAAGAATGGGTTTTATGCTTTCATAAAAATTAATTAAATACTCTTTTCGGGGTGCATGATATAAAACGAAATCGGCAGAGTTAATAAAGCCCTGCATGTCGGCGATGTGAGCATTACGCAATAGTATGTTTATATCGCTGATTTTTTCTGCCATATTACTAGCACTTACATAGGTGCAATGGATATTTAATAGCTGTTCAACATCTAATACGGTTTTTATTTCTGCTTGTGTTTGAAAGACAAATAGATACTTTTCCCCTTGTTTACCCATATATAGAACATTCTTCTTGTTAAAAGCATTGGATATACTATCCCTAGTCTTAATAAATGCAACAAAATACATTGGTTCACCACAATCAACGACACCTGATAATGCGTTCTTAATACTATCGTCATCATCCTCCCCGGATAATGTAATAAGCTTAAACATTTCCTTAATTTGGCGATTCTTCTTGTCATCCTCAATAAGCATTTTCATCTTATCAAGCAGGATGTCGGCATCATTTGTTGAAATAGGCTTTAAAATATATTCATTTACACCATACTGTATAGCCTGCTTCGCATAGTCAAAATCAGAATACCCGCTGATTATAACAAAATGCGTAAAGGGGCATTTATCTTTGAGCTGCCGAACTAAATCAAGACCGGATATTTTAGGCATTCTAATATCGGTTATCACTAGGTCAGGCATTAGCTTCTCAATCTCTATTAATGCATCAACAGACTTCGTATTAGTCCCGACTAGCTTAAAATCATAACGTGAAAAATCAAAGGTTTGAACTATTGCCTGAAGAACCCAGAATTCATCCTCAACTATATACACTGTATTCATGCTCTACTGCTCCTTCGTTTGAGCTTTTATAGGAATCTTTAAGGAAATAGTAGTTCCCACGTTGGGCAGACTCTCTACGATTAATCCGGAGGAGTCTCCATACCTGATTTTGAGCCGTCTATCAATATTAATTAATGCAATACCCATATTTTCATAATTAACATCATGTACCACATCCTGCCGGTTCAATACATCTTTTATTTGTTCAAGTCTTTGCTCACTCATACCCTTTCCGTTATCTTGTACCTGTATGTATAATATATTGTCGTCAACGGCAGTACATTTGACTGTCAGCTTAGGATTTTCGTCAATGGGTTCTAAACCATGGTAGATTGCATTTTCTACTAAGGGCTGTAAAATCATACGAATGATTCGCCACTCTGATATCTGTTTGTCATAATAAAGATTATACTCAAACCGGTTATTAAACCGGATTCGGATTATGGATAGAAAATTCTCCATCATCTTCCACTCCTCCAAGAAGGGAACGTCATCCTCCCTTCCTATGGAGTAACGCATAATATTGGATAGAGAGGTAATCACCTCATTTATTACAGGCACATTGTGATACATAGCTATACCTCTTATTGTATCCAGCGTGTTGTAAAGAAAATGTGGATTTATTTGTGTCTGATATGCTAAGAGCTGCATTTGTTGCTTGGCATATTCCGCTTGGAAATTTTTCTTATTTGATTGTATAAGCTCTTTATTTTTGTTCTCTATTTGTGATAACATATCATTGATAGACGCTATCAGCAATCCATACTCATTGTTATAATTGAGTGTTATTTTCCTGTTTTCATAAGGGATATTTTTCAATAATGAAACTATTTTAAGCATTGGGTTAATAACACTTCTAAATAAAGAAAAGGACATTCCAATCATCAATAATGTTATAAGCGAAAAGGTTACAATAAAAAGCATATAAAGATATTGGTTTTCTTTGAACCAATTATTTTGTAATATTACACTTTTGATTGTAAACATGCCATTAAGTATATCATATTCAATAGCACCCTGTGCTTTATCCGGTGAGTAATTGTCATTTTTGTAACCAAAGCTTGAACCGGACTTGTCAAATACGAGCAATGCTTCATGGTTATCCGTAGCCAGATTGTTAACTAGTTGAAGGGTATTACCCATGTTCATCATAACAATACAATAACCCAGCAAACTGTTTGAGCTTTCATTCTCAACACTGTAATCAAAGATTGGCTGTATAATTGACAGAGAGTATTTGCCGGTATCGTCCATTATGAGATCTGTAAAGAAATATGTAGTGCTGGATTTCGCTCTTTGCTCGTACCTATAATTTATTAAGCTAAAGGAGGAAAACGCTGGTGTATATGAGCCGCGGTAGTTTTTGCCAGTCAAATCGTATATGCTTGCGTAAACGTTGTCGTTCATTATTGTTATATTAGATAGTAAAGCTTGTACATTTTTACTGTTGTTTATCTGACCAATAAAGTCCTTCTCGGTTAGGGTGCTCTGAATAAGCTTATTGTAACCTGTGCTTTGTGCAACACGAATTAGCATGTCTATATCATTCTTCAACTGTTGTTCAATCTGCATGTTAATCTTAATCTGGTAATCCAAAATATTTCTACTGTACATATTCCTCAGAAAGGCAAAGGATATAGCTAATATGATGATAGTGAAAAAGAAAAAAACTAAGCTTTGCATTATAATTTTAAGCTTTATAGAAACTTTCTTCATTACATTTACACCTCCCCTCCCCATTATAGTATTGTAATTAATTATTTGTCAAATGAAAATTCATTCTTATTAAATAATTACAAAACAATAATAAATATTTCCATTTTTACTGTTTTAATTATTTAGTACAATATATATAGGGCTTAATACCGAAATATGGAGATTATTATGAACAAAAGCTGCGAAAAAGTAATCATATCAATAAAGCAAGCCACGCAATATAGATTAAATCAAGGTCTGGGTATTAACCTTCATTTTAACTGGCAGCCGGAGGGATGCCCGACCGACAGTACCCCGGACATAACGGATAAATCAGCATGGGATAGTATATTTAAGGCTCTTGATTTTATTAACCCCTCGTGTATTCGTTTTGGATATATGGCTAATCGTTTTGTTGACACTAATGGGCTGATAAATAAGGCTGCGGATAGTTTTTTTATTTTGAAACGGTTAGATGACTGGGCAGTTAAGCATGGCGCTTCACTTTGCTTTGATCCTTGGGAAATACCCCGTTTTTATAGCATTGGGGATAAAGACGGGGATTTTTACGATGCACCGCTTGATTTAGCCAGATTTACTAGAGATTTTGTTATAAAGCTATGGCAGTTCCTTCTTCATGAGCTTAAATTAGAGACATGCAAATATTTTATTCTGATGAACGAGCCCCTAATCAACGACGGTGGATTCAGAACACCCGCAGGCATAGACAGATACGCTTATTATGTCGATTTACATAAAAATATGTATGAAGCGTTTAAGGCAAACGGGCTGACTGTAGAAATGATGGGACCTAATACATGGTCTGTCTTGTACTGGGCAGTGGACTACTTTAACGAACGGGGATTAGATCTCTCCCCTTACATCAGTGTGTACGACCAGCACAACTATTACGGACGATTCGACTATCTGCCGCCCAACAAAACCATCAATATCCCGACAATGCATAACAGCGACATAGTAGATCATTTTGTGCGTAAGAACGCACGGTTCGCTATGATGAAGGGCAAGCAGTACGCTATCACGGAATATGGTACATTCTATTATGGCTGGAGCAGCGGTGACCCTTATGGACCCAGTACCCATGAGGCATTTATGACAGAATGTGAGTTCTTAGTAAAATCAATAGGTGTCGGCTGCGGAGGGTTTTATAAATGGGCACTCTTAGCACCCGGTGAATATCAAGACGGACGATGGCAGTTCATTAATACAGTAGACAGAACCTTCAGAAAAGAACCCCATACCTTTTATGGCCATAGTGCATTAATGCGTTATACACGTCCCGGCTCCGTTGTATTTGAAACCATTGTGGAGCAGAGAGAGAATCCATATAAGTATGTAAGCACCGCCGCTCTCTCCCTGCCAAACGATGAAAAAACCATACTAATAACCAACACTAATAACTGTGAGGAACGCTTGGTTAGTATTAAGCTACCTCTAGGGTGGCAAAGGAATGGTTATCAGAAGATCATTGTTGATCGTGTGAGAAAGATGTCAAGGTTTTCGGATTTTACTATAGACGATGAAAATGAGTTTGTTTTACCTCCTATGAGCTTGACAGTGCTTACTACACAAAAAATGCCTTTAGACGAGACGCTAATTACTGATAATAATGTGAATACCCGCAGGTGATTATTACTTTACCATTGGGAGTGAGAACAATTAACAAGACCAAATCTTCTCTGATATCCTCAATATATAAAAGCAGGTATCTATACCTACTAATTCTACCGGCTTTGGTGTGGTATATTGTGTTTGCTTACACGCCAATGTACGGTCTGCAGCTGGCTTTTAAGGAGTTTATGTATAATAAAGGAATTATAGGCAGCCCGTGGGTGGGTTTACGCAATCTGGAAAATATATTGGGTGATCCGTTATTTTGGAGAGGCTTCCGAAACACTCTAGGCATTAGTATAGGCAAGTTGGTTTTTGTGTTCCCCATACCTATTTTTCTAGCCTTGCTTATTAACGAGCTTAGAGATGGAATATACAAAAAAACACTGCAAACAGTATTCACCCTACCTCACTTTTTGTCGTGGATAATCATTTCGGGTATTATAACCAACGTGTTGAGCTCTGATGGGGCAATCAACAGTCTGCTAGCTTTTTTCGGCATTGAAGGTATTAACTTCTTAGGAAGCTCGGGCTTATTCAGACCGCTGCTATATTTCACGGATATATGGAAGGAAGCAGGGTGGGGTACAATTATATATCTCGCCACCATTTCCAGTATAGATCCCACCTTGTATGAGGCAGCGACACTAGACGGCGCAAACCGGCTTCAAAAGGCGCGGTTTATCACATTGCCCAGTTTACAATCCACAATCGTTATTATGTTCATACTAGCTTTAGGTGGTGTTATGAATGCCGGGTTTGATCAGATATTTAATCTCTATAATCCCACTGTTTATGAGACCGGCGATATTATCGATACATACATCTACAGAATAACCTTTCAAAGCAGTATGACCGATTATGGTTTTTCAACAGCTCTGGGTTTATTTAAGTCATTGATTAATTGTTTCTTACTGGTTAGCACAAATCTGTTTGTAAAAAAGACCTATGGTGCTGGACTATTTTCATAGAAGGTGTTTTGTATGAAAGAAAATAAAAAAACCAAGTCTCAAAAGCTCGCTCCAACCGATTGGATTATCTATTCATTATTGACATTATGGGGTATAGCGATTTTTTACCCGTTTTATAATACCGTCATTGTCTCTATTGCCTCACAAAAGGATTATCTAACCACCCCTTTTATGATATTTCCGTCACAAATTGATTGGAGTTCTTATCAATATGTGCTGTCATCACCGCAAATATTATGGGGGTATCGAACAACCCTTATTGTAACTGTCCTAGGCACCTGCTTCTCAATGTTTATCAATACATCCGCAGCATATGCAGTAACTCAAAAATTCCCCGGTAAAAGGATTATATCAATAATTATCTTGATTACAATGTTTTTTGGCGGCGGGCTTATTCCTACATATCTGCTTATGAAGGATCTCGGTCTGATGAATTCATATTTTTCTATGATTTTACCGGTCGGAGCTTCGGCATTCACGATTATTGTTATGCGTAACTACTTTAACTCCATTCCAGCATCCCTAAGTGAATCAGCCAGTATAGACGGAGCGAATGATATCGTTATCTTCTCTCGCATAATGCTGCCGCTGGCACTTCCGATGCTTGCAACATTTGCGCTGTTTGACGCTGTTGGACGCTGGAACGAATGGTTTAACGGTATGCTTTATATAAAGGATATGGATAAGCGACCGCTACAGCTTGTTTTAAGATCCATGCTTATGAATCTAAACAACGAGATCATGGAAAATATACCCATTGAGCTAAAGGAAAAAATGTTTAATCAAGGCATAAAAATGGCAACAGTTGTCATTGTCATGGCACCTATAATGTTTGTTTATCCGTTTGTACAGCGGTTTTTTATGAAGGGCATAATGATAGGTGCAGTAAAAAGTTAAGAGCATAGCTA
>CAYSTR010000129.1:0-7200 GCA_964433745.1 uncultured Oscillospiraceae bacterium
CACGGGAGCAGGTCCTATCGGTATTATGGCGGCGGCTATCTGCTGTCATATCGGCGCGCGGCATGTAGTGGTAACCGATGTTAACGACTACCGGCTGGAGCTTGTCAGAAAGCTGTGCGGTGCAAGGACGGTCAACATTAAGACTGAGCGGTTAGAGGATACCATGAAGGAGCTTCACATAACCGAGGGCTTTGACATAGGTCTTGAGATGTCGGGTAATGCGCAGGCGTTAAACATGATGATTGACAATATGTATAACGGCGGAAAGATTGCCATACTAGGCATACACGGCACAAACACCGTCATAGAGTGGAACAAGGTGGTGTTTAACTGCCTTGAGATTAAGGGCATATACGGCAGACAGATATTCGAGACGTGGTATAAGATGATGGCTATGCTTCAGAGCGGGCTTAATATTGAGGGGATAATCACGCATACCTTTGATATCAGAGATTATGAAAAGGGCTTTGAGGTCATGAACAGCGGTCAGTGCGGCAAGGTCGTACTGGACTGGACGAAGATAGGAGGATTGTCATGAAGACAGCTTTAGGTTATTATTCCGAGACATTAGAGCAGTTCAAAGCAGACGGGATATATAAAAACGAGCGCATTATCACCTCTCCGCAGGGAAGCCGTATTAGTACAACCGAAAAAAACGGTGTTATTAACATGTGTGCCAATAACTATCTGGGACTGTCTAATAGCCCGGAGCTTATTAATGCTGCCAAGGAGAGCCTTGACCGTTGGGGGTTCGGGTTGTCGTCCGTGCGGTTTATCTGCGGAACACAGGCGGTTCACAAGACGTTGGAGAGCAAGATATCGGCTTTTCTCGGTATGGACGATACCATCCTCTATTCTTCCTGTTTTGATGCCAACGGCGGACTCTTTGAAACGCTATTAGGTGAACAGGACGCTGTAATAAGTGACGAGCTCAACCATGCCAGCATCATAGATGGTATACGTCTCTGTAAAGCGGAACGGTTTCGCTATAAAAATAACGATATGAGTGACCTTGAACGCTGTCTAGGAGAAGCTGCGGGAGCACGCATCCGTCTCATTATCACGGACGGTGTGTTCTCTATGGACGGTACTATAGCAAAGCTTGATGAAATATGCAATCTTGCGGAGCGGTATGATGCGCTTGTATGTGTGGATGACAGCCATGCAGTAGGATTTATGGGAGAGCACGGACGCGGAACCCACGAGCACTGCGGTGTCATGGGTCGTGTGGACATTATAACCGGTACTCTAGGTAAGGCATTGGGAGGAGCGAGCGGCGGTTATACCAGCGCACGGCAGGAGATTATTGATATTCTGCGGCAAAAAAGCCGTCCCTATCTGTTTTCCAATACATTAGCTCCGTCTATTACCTGTGCCTCCATTAGGACATTTGAGCTAATAGAAAACGATACCTCTCTGCGTGACAGATTGCACGATAACACGAGATATTTCAGAGAGCGCCTTTGTACGGCGGGATTTGATATAATTGACAGCACACATCCCATAGTCGCGGTTATGCTGTATGACGCGCATGTGGCGGGTGAGTTTGCACGGAGGATGCTGGAGTGCGGGGTGTATGTAGTGGGATTTAGTTACCCGGTCGTACCCAAGGGCAGGGCTAGGATTAGGACGCAGGTCTCGGCGGCACATACAAAGGATGAGCTGAACTTTGCAGTTGAGCAGTTTATTAAGGTGAAAAAGGATTTAGGAGTGTAATAAAACACTCTAACCATATAAAAGGGGCTGTAACATGACAGCCCCTTTAGTGTGTTTTTATTCTATCTCTTCGAGAGTATATTTCATTGTCCCCATACCTATTTCCTCCAGCTCTTCTAGCTGAACGAAGGGGTCTTTACCGTGAATTTGTTCGATTAAGTGACCGTGTCCGGTAAGCTCCTGACCTACTGGCAGACTGCCGGGGATGAAGTTCTCCACCTTTATCATATCGAGGGAGGCTTTCTCTATAGCCACAATGTCCTTACCCGCCAGTATACCGGCATCGGGTACGAAGTTTGGTGTTGTGAAACCCCAGCAGTCGCACATTATGGTCATGTTGGTGAGAAAGTTTATATAGAATGTGTTCTCCGGCGCAAAATGCTCCAGTGCCTTTTGAGTAGACAGAGCCATGCCTGTCTGAAAGTCCTTATAATGGTTTGCGTCCATGACTATTGCGCCTGTGGGACATACCTTGACACAGTGCTGACAGTAGGTGCAGTGGTGGAAATTAATCTTTAACTGCCCCTCTTTATCAAACGAGTTTGCCTGATGATTGCAGTTTATTATACACGCTTCACAGTGGGTGCATTTGCTCTCGTCCCAGGTAAGTCCGCCCTCCAGACTGTGAATCTGACCGCGAGTACGGTCGGTGACACAGCCCATGGCAATGTTCTTGACAGCACCGCCAAAGCCGCAGCAGCCGTGACCCTTGACATGGCTAAGATCAATGAGAACGTCCGCGTCATGGATATGTCCCGCCACATCCACATCCTTTAGCTTCTTGAAGTTAACAGTCTTATGATAGAAATACTTGCCTGTAATACCGCATACATCCACTACAGGGCAACCCAGAAACTGCGGGGTGTAGCCGCGAACCTCCGCACCATCTACCGACTGGTCGGTGATAAACGGTCTGCCGCCCGCCCGTTTTACACGCTCGACCAGCGCCTTGACAAACAGCGGGTGGATGGTTGTATATCCTATACCGCGCCCTACATGCATTTTTATCGCTACTAGCTTATCCTTAACATTGCACTCGTTCTCGAAATCCAGCTTGTCAAGCAGACGATTAAACTTTGCTGGAAGTGTTACGCCGGGATCAAGCTTTGTAAATGCAGAGGATGCAAACAAAAGATTGGCAGTTTGTTTCATTATCCTATCCCTTTCGTGTTACATTTTATATATTTATATTTTACCATTTAAGGGATAATATTGCAAGTGTTTTACTAAACTTAATAACGCAGTATGGGGGTTCGTGCGGCTGTCACTTCATCAAGCCGTCCGACTGACGTTGTGACAGGGGCATTGTGCAGAATGTCCGGCTGCTCGTAGGCAAGCTTTAAAATGTTTAGAAAAACCTCGGCGGCATGGTCAAGTGTCTCCTTGCTCTCGGTTTCGGTGGGTTCTAACATGAGAGCCTCCTCGACTATGAGCGGGAAGTACATGGTCGGCGGGTGTATACCATTGTCAAGCAGGGACTTTGCCACATCCATAGCGGATATGCCGGTCTCCTTTTTGAGTTTTTTCAAAGTCAGCACAAATTCGTGCATACAAAACCCGGAAGATGCAGTTTCATACCCTGCTGACAGGCGTTTCATCAAATAGTTTGCATTTAACACCGCAATCTCGGATGCTTCCTTTATACCATTTGCACCAAGCGATAAGATGTAGCAAAGTGCCTTGAGTATTACAAGGAAGTTACCGTAGAACATCTTCACCTGTCCCATACTCTGCGGACAGTCGTAGTCAAGGGAGTATCTACCATCCTTTTTTATCACACGCGGGGAGGGCAGGAAAGGAGAAAGAATAGCCTTACAGCCGACAGGACCGCTTCCCGGTCCGCCGCCGCCGTGAGGGGTGGAGAAGGTCTTGTGCAGATTGAGATGTACGCAGTCGAACCCCATGTCGCCGGGCTTAACTATGCCCATGACCGCGTTTAGGTTAGCACCGTCATAATAGCATAAGCCGCCCGCATCATGAACAAGCCGTGTAATCTCGCTTATATCCTTTTCAAAAAGCCCCAGTGTGTTCGGATTGGTGAGCATCAGCCCCGCTGTATCCTCTCCTAGAGCGGATTTTAATTTATCAAGGTCTACAAGGCCGTCCGAGCGGGAGGGGATGTTTACGACTGTCATTCCCACCATAGCCGCAGACGCAGGATTCGTGCCGTGTGCAGAGTCGGGGACGATTATTTTTGTGCGCTTGGTGTCCCCTCTGCTCTCGTGATAACATTTTATAAGCATAAGCCCTGCGAACTCTCCGTGCGCACCGGCAGCGGGCTGCAAGCTCATGTCGTCCATACCTGTTATTTCGCAGAGATATTCTTTGGCAAGATACATGACCTCTTGGCACCCCTGAACCGTCTCGGCGGGCTGTAACGGATGAATTGATGTAAAGCCGGGCAGAGCTGCCATGTCCTCATTTAGCTTGGGATTGTACTTCATTGTGCATGAGCCCAGCGGGTAGAAACCGTCGTTTACACCGTGTACATGCTTTGCAAGCTCACTGTAGTGTCGGCTTATATCGTTCTCTGAAAGCTCCGGGAGGGGGAGAACGGTACTGCGCTTTAGATAAGAGGGCAGCTCTGTTTTGTTCGCAATCTCCGGCAGAATATCCAGCTTTCTACCTGTAACACTCTTCTCAAAAATCAGCTTCATGCGTGAACGCCCCCTTTAACAACCTCTTTGACAATCCCAATCAGACGGTCGATGTGCTCCGTTGAATTAAGCTCTGTGGCACACCAGAGAATATCGTCCCCTACAGGCAGACCTCCCAGTATACCATGCTCGTGCAGTGCTCGGTTGAGCTTTTCTGGACTTACGGGGGTAGTGGTCACAAACTCGTGGAAGAAATCCCCATTGTATTTAAGCGCAAATCCGTCTATCTCACAGAGCCTTTGAGCAAGCATATGCGCGTTGGTCATTGAAGCTTCGGCGTCAGTGCATAGACCGGATGCACCCATTTCGGCAAGGTATACGGCAGCTGTCAGTGCGCACAAGGCTTGATTTGTGCAGATGTTGGACGAGGCCTTTTCCCGCCGGATGTGCTGTTCGCGTGCCTGCATGGTCAGAACAAAGCCGCGTTTGCCGTCATGGTCGGTTGTCTGCCCCACTATACGTCCAGGCAGACGGCGAAGCATAGAACTTCCCGCCGCCATGAATCCTAGATAAGGACCTCCGAAGCTAAGTGGCATCCCCAAGGGCTGACCGTCACCCACGGCAATATCCGCTTTATATTCACCGGGGGTTTTCATTATGGACAGAGCAATGGGGTTACAACCCATAATAAGCTTTGCTCCCGCATTATGTGTGATGGAGACAGCAGTGTCAATATCCTCGAACATGCCTAGATAGTTGGGGCTTCCTATATATACGGCAGCAGTGTCACCGCCTAGTAAGCGTTCTAAAGCGGAGAGATCGGTCTTTCCGTCCTCTCCCTTTGGGATAAGCTCAAAGGGTGTACCCTTTGCATGGCAGTAGGTCTTTATAGTCTCTATGACATGTGGATGAGACGCCGCCGATACAAGCGCTCCGGTACGGTTTCTTTCTGCGCACATGGTTACAGCTTCAGCCGCTGCGACTCCTCCGTCATACACAGATGCATTGGATACCTCCATACCGGTGAGCATACAAACATAAGTCTGATACTCGAAGATAGACTGTAGTATCCCCTGTGATATCTCCGCTTGATATGGTGTGTATGCGGTGACAAACTGCTCTTTAGATATGACGCTTTTTACTATGGAGGGTATGTAATGGCGGTATGCTCCCGCTCCGCGGAAGATGCTATTGTACACAGTGTTTTTTTCTGATATAGCGGTAAGAAGCTCGGATACCGAAAGCTCCGGTTTGCCATCCGGAAGCTTTAATGCACCTTTGACACGCAGATTATCCGGAATGTCCGAAAACAACCCTTCTGTACTGTCAAGTCCCAGAAAACCGAGCATCTCGCGCCGTTCGGCTTCGGTTGATGAAATATAACCCAAGCTTATGCCTCCTTCTCGCACAGTGCCTCGTATTCTTCTGCATTCATGAGTGCCGCTCTGGCAGTGATATCTGTGATTTTTACAAGCCACGTCTCGTAAGGGTCGGCGTTTATCTGTCCGGGATTGTCGAGCGCCTCCTCGTTTATGTCCGCTACCTCGCCTGTTACAGGGGAGATAATGTCGGACACTGTCTTGATGGATTCAATGTCCCCCATGGGAGCATCCGCCTCGACACAGTCGAGCACTGACGGCAGATTTGCATATACAATGTCCCCCAGCGCACCCTGTGCAAAGTCGGTCAAACCGACATATGCGGTAGTATCATCGACAAATTTCACCCATTCATGGGAGGCGGTGTACATAAGCTCACTTGGATTTTTCATAACTAACTCTCCTTATTTCGATTTCTTATAGAAAGGTATGGGTACTATCTCGGCTGTAATCTCACGTCCGCGTACATTTACCGTAAGAGGTGTACTGATAGCTGTGTAAGAAGCGTCCAGTATCGCCATGGCTACAGGAAATCCCAGGTGCGGTGCCAATGTGCCGGAGGTGGTCTTGCCGATTAGCTTACCGTCAAAAAAGACATCGCAGTCCTCGCGCACTATGCCCTTGCCGGTCACACGAAGTCCCACACGCAGACGCTTTACCGGCAGAGAAGCTGCAAGGGCAGTTTTGCCGATAAATTGCGGCTTTGAGAGTTTTACGGCAAAATCCAGTGCCGCTTCAAACGGTGTAATGTCCTCGCTTAGCTCATGACCGTAGAGCGGCATGGCGGCTTCAAGCCGGAGGGTATCCCTGGCTCCCAGTCCGCATGGGATAAGTCCCTCATCTCTGCCCGAATCTAAAAGGGTATTCCATAGAGAGGCAATCGCTCCCGATGGACAGATAATCTCGTACCCGCTTTCGCCAGTATAACCTGTAGACGAGACTATGCATGTCTCACCTGCGAGGGTGGTCTCGATAAAGGTATAGTAGCGTTCGGGTAAATGAGAGGTCAGCTTTGATAGGACAGATCGGGCACAAGGCCCTTGCAGTGCTATCTGACCGTAGTCCCCCGATAAATCGGTGACGGCGGTGTTTTCGTTTACATGGGACACAAACCACGTATAATCCTTTTTATGGTTGGCGGCATTAACAACGACTAGATAGCTGTCTTTGTGCTCTCGCATGACGAGGGTATCATCGAGTACACCGCCGTTTTCATTGCAGAACGGACTGTAACGCACCCGCCCATTTGGCATATCGGTGAAATCGTTCGTGAATATGTAGTTTAGACTGTCGAGAGCACCTGTACCGGAAAAGCGGATTATCCCCATATGGGATACATCAAAAATCCCCGCCCTTGTGCGTACGGCTGTGTGTTCTGCGGATAGTCCCGCAGGGTATTGGACAGGCATGAGAAAACCAGCGTAGGGTACCATCTTTGCCGAGAGTTTAATGTGCTCATCATAGAGAGGAGTTTTTTGCTCCATGTAGTCGACACCCTTTCATAGAAG
>CAYSTR010000130.1:0-7144 GCA_964433745.1 uncultured Oscillospiraceae bacterium
GCATCGGGCTACTCCGGGGAGTACGGCTTCACATGCGGCAAGGAGGGCGAGGCTATGCTCAAACGTGCAGTCATATCAAGGGCGCGGAGTGTCATCATGCTCATGGACAGTACAAAGCAGGGGCGGGTGCTCCCGTTCACGTTTGCCTCCATGGAGGATGTGGACGCGTTTATTAGTGACTAACAACCACATACATTAACGAAAGGAAGATAATATGAAGACAAAAGCAGTTCGTTTATACGGCAAAAAGGATCTGCGGTTAGAGGAGTTCGAGCTTCCCGCCATAAGGGAGGACGAGATTCTGGCGCACATCATTTCGGACAGTCTCTGCATGTCGTCCTATAAGGCGGCGGAGCAAGGGTCAGATCACAAACGCGTTCCGGAGGATATTGCTGACAATCCGGTTATTATCGGGC
Organism: uncultured Oscillospiraceae bacterium; assembly: GCA_964433745.1. GTDB lineage: Bacteria > Bacillota > Clostridia > Oscillospirales > Ruminococcaceae > CAYSTR01. The sequence goes on from CAYSTR010000130.1 coordinate 417, forward strand.
ATGAGTTCTGCGGTGAAATTGTAGAGGTGGGTGCAAAGTGGGCGCACAAGTTTAAGGCGGGACAGCGGTTTGCCATTCAGCCCGCTATTAACTATAAGGGCTCGCTCAACTCCCCCGGCTACTCGTTTAAGTACATAGGCGGCTGTGCTACCCATGTCATCATCCCCAACGAGGTCATGGAGTGCGGCTGTCTTCTGGACTACAGCGGCGAGTCGTTCTTCTACGGTTCTTTGGCAGAGCCTATGAGCTGTATTGTGGGGGGATTTCATGCGAACTATCACACGACAAACGGCTCATATGTACACCAGATGGGCATAAAAAAAGGCGGTAACATGGCGATTCTGGCGGGTGCAGGTCCTATGGGACTGGGTGCTATTGACTATGCCATCCACGCCGACCTAAAGCCGTCCTTACTGGTGGTTACAGACATTGACGATGCTAGGCTTTCTCGTGCCAGCGAGATTCTGACGGTGGAGGAAGCGAAAAAGTGCGGTGTTACCCTTATCTACCTCAACACAGCGGCTATTGACGATCCCACGAAAAAGCTCATGGAGCTGTCAGGCGGAAACGGCTATGACGATGTGTTTGTCTATGCGCCGGTTGCACCTGTGGTGGAGCAGGCGGACAGGATTTTAGGGCGTGACGGTTGTCTCAACTTCTTTGCAGGCCCTACCAATACGGCATTCTCGGCAAGCTTTAACTTCTATAACGTCCACTACGCTTCAACCCATATAGTGGGAACATCGGGCGGCAACACGGACGATATGATAGAGTCCATTGGCATGATGGAGAAAGGGCTGATAAAGCCCAGTGCCATGATTACGCATGTGGGCGGTCTGAATGCGGCGGTGGATGCGACGCTGAACCTCCCGAAGATTCCGGGCGGCAAGAAGCTTATCTATACTAATATCGACATGGAACTGACTGCTTTATCCGAGCTTAGCGAGAAAGACTGCCCTGTCTGCAAGGAGCTGGACAGGATTGTAAAGGCGAACAATGGTCTGTGGTGCGCCGAAGCGGAGAACTATCTGCTTAAAAACGCCAAGGCTATATAATATAAAGGGGGAACAAACGTGGCAACAGGGATTTTAATGCCTAAACAGGGCATTTCGGTGGAGACATGCATTATCTCCCAGTGGCACAAGGCTGTCGGCGATACCGTGGCTGTCGGCGACCTTTTGTACACCTATGAGACAGATAAGGCGACATTTGAATGTATCGCCACCGATGCGGGCGAGCTTCTGGAGATATTCTTCGGCGAGGGGGACGAGGTGCCTGTCCTCGTAAATGTGGCGGCTGTCGGCAGTAAGGGCGAGGATGTGTCCGCTCTAAAACCGGACGGAGCATCAGGAGCAAGTGCGCCCACTGCAAGTGTGCCCACTGCAAGTGCGACTGTAGCAAATGCGCCCATTGCAAGTGCGCCCACTTCAAGTGTGCCCACCGCAGGTGCAGGTGTGCCCACCGCAGGTGCAGGTGCAGGTGCTAGGATATCACCCCGGGCACGAAATCTGGCGGACGACAAGCATGTGGACTACACAAAAGCCGCACCGACAGGACCCTACGGACGTATAATCGAGCGCGATATACGCACTCTCATAGCAAACGGTGTACCCGCCGCGGCGGCTCAAGCAGTAGTCACTGCCGCAGCAACAGCGGCAGCACCCGCAGAAAGCGCTTATACAGACGAAAAGCTGTCCACCATGAGAAAGGCTATAGCTAAGGCAATGCTAGGCTCTCTCTCCTCAGGGGCACAGCTCACTAACCATTCGAGCTTTGATGCGACAGAGATAATGGCGTTCCGCGCCAAGCTTAAAGCGGGCGGGGAGAAGCTTTCGCTGCCGAACATCACACTCAACGATTTCATTTTGTACGCCGTTTCCCGCGTACTGACGCGCTACCCCTATATCAACGCCAACATGCTGGATGACGCGAATATCAGAAAGTTTTCGGACGTTCATCTGGGTGTAGCGGTGGATACCGAGCGCGGGCTCATGGTGCCTGTCATTAAGTATGCCAACAGAAAGACCCTGTCCGAGATTGCGACAGAGGCGAAGGAGCTGGCAAAATCTGCACAGTCCGGCTCTATTAATCCCGATCTTCTGTCGGGCGGCACGTTCACCGTGACAAATCTCGGCTCGTTGGGAATCGAGCAGTTTACGCCGGTCATCAACCCGCCCCAGACGGCAATTCTCGGTGTGGGCGGCATTGTCACGCGGGTACGCGAGGGCAAGGAGGGCATAACGACCTATCCGGCAATGGGTCTGTCGCTGACCTACGACCACCGTGTAATAGACGGTGCTCCCGCCGCACGCTTTGCCAAGGATCTTGCGACTATGCTCGAAAACTTTTCTATAAGCCTTGCGGTTTAACATAAAGGGGGAGAAGTTATTTATGCAAACATACGACCTCATTATCATCGGCGGCGGACCTGCGGGGTATCTTGCGGGGGAACGTGCCGGTCATGCGGGGATGAAAGCTATTGTCATTGAGAAGCGCTCATTGGGCGGTGTGTGCTTAAACGAGGGATGTATACCGTCTAAAGCACTCCTTAATTCTGCGAAGATATTCGATTATGCCTCCCACGGCGAGAAGTACGGAGTTAAGACCACCGGGGCGACGATTGACCATGCGGCGGTAGTCGCACGTAAGGACAAGGTCGTGAACATGCTCGTGACGGGTGTTTCTGCTAAACTAAAGCAGCACCACTGCGACGTTTTGGCGGAGACTGCTGTAATTACCGGCAAGAGAGACGGTCTTTTTACCGTCACAGCGGGGAAAGAGGAGTACGCGGCAAAAAGGCTGCTGGTTGCTTCCGGCTCTGTGCCTGTTATACCGCCCATTCCGGGGCTTAAAGAGGGACTAGCCAGCGGACTTGTACTTACGAACCGCGAGATTCTCGACCTAAAAGAGAAGCCGGACAGGCTTGTCATTGTGGGCGGCGGTGTTATAGGGCTTGAAATGGCGTCATATTTCTGCTCCATTGGCTCACAAGTGACGGTTATAGAGATGCTCCCCAATATTGCGGGGGCTACAGACAGGGAGATATCGGGTATACTCCTTAAAAATCTCACTAAAAAGGGCATAAGGTTTAATCTGGAGTGCAAGGTCACGGCGATTACGGCAGACAGTGTGGAGTATGAGGACAAAAACGGCAGACAGTCCGTACCCGCCGACAAGGTGCTCATGTCTATCGGCAGACGCGCCTTTACCGAGGGGCTGGGGCTCGACACCATCGGCGTATACACCGAGCGGGGCGCAGTTAAGACGGACGAGCACATGCAGACAAACGTTTCGGGCGTGTATGCGGCGGGTGATGTAAACGGCATGTCCATGCTGGCACACACCGCCTACCGTGAGGCAGAGGTGGCGATCAACCACATGCTGGGCAAACGTGACCGTATGCGTTACAACGCCGTACCCGGCGTCATCTACACAAGCCCGGAGGTGGCAAGTGTAGGCGAGACCCTAGACAGCGCCAAGGCAAAGGGCTACGACTGCCGCGAGGTCAAGGTATCCATGCGGTTCTCCGGGCGGTATTTAGCCGAGGTCGAGGGCGGCGACGGCATATGCAAGCTAATCCTTGACAATAAGAGAAACGTGCTCATGGGTGTACACCTCATCGGCTCATACGCCTCCGAGATAATCTACGGTGCAGCCCTAATGATAGAGCAGGAGCTCTTGGTCGAGGATATTCAGAAGCTCATCTTCCCGCACCCCACAGTATGTGAGGTCATAAGAGAAGGATTGTTTTAAATAAAACTAATTGAAATAAAAGGAGAATAGATATGCCTAAATCACAAGTGATAGATCCCAGTATCCGCAAGCCCGGGACGCTTTCGTTTAAGGATATCCCGATGAATACCTACCAAAAGACTGTCATGCAGGCTAAGGGCGAGTTTACCAATGAGGAGCTTATGCGTATCTACCGCGATATGCTCGTCTGCCGTGAATTCGAGACCATGCTCTTTCAGATAAAGACACAGAGCGTGTACGGTGATGTAAGCTACACCTATCCTGGTCCCTCCCACCTCTCCTTAGGGCAGGAGGCTGTGGCTGTCGGACAGGCATTCACACTGGATGAAAACGACTTTATTCTGGGTACACACAGAAGCCATGACGAGTGCGTCGCAAAGGGTATGTCTGCTATCGCCAAGATGAGCGCAGACAAGCTCATGGACATAATGAAGACGTTTGACGGCGGCAGTGTGCTTTCTGCTATCGAGAAGCACACCGACACCACCGATGTAAAGGCTCTTGCCGAGGAGTACTTCCTCTATGGCATGGTGTGCGAGATATTTGCGCGCAAGACCGGCTTCTTAAAGGGACTGGGCGGCTCGATGCACGCGGCATTTCTGCCATTTGGCATCTATCCCAACAATGCCATAGTCGGCGGCTCTGGTCCTATCGCCACAGGCTGTGCGCTGTATAAAAAGGAGAACTACAGAAAAGGCATCGTCGTCGCAAATGCGGGTGACGGCGCTACAGGACGCGGTCCTGTCTGGGAGAGCATGAACTTTGCTTCCATGGATCAGCTTAAAATGCTCTGGGAGGACAGCAAAAAGGGCGGACTTCCCATCCTCTTTAACTTTAACAACAACGGCTACGGTATGGGCGGTCAGACACGCGGTGAGACCATGGCATATGAGTTTCTGGCTCGTATGGGTGCGGGTATCTCCCCGACACAGCTCCATTCCGAGCGTATAGACGGCTACAATCCCCTGGCTGTTATTGATGCGTACAAAAGAAAACGTCCGCTTCTCGAATCGGGGGAGGGTCCTGTCATGCTGGACGTGCTCACCTACCGTTTGGGCGGTCACTCCACGTCGGATGCACAGGCATACCGCACAAAAGAGGAGTTGGACACCTGGACAGAGCAGGACAGCATAGTCTCCTTTGGAAAGCAGCTGGTTGAGGCTAATGTCGCCACCCAAGCACAGTTAGATGAGACCGCAAATGCAGTCAAGGCACTGCTTCTAAAGGTCACACGTTTAGCGGCAGACGAGAAGATATCCCCCTACATCGACCTCTCGACAGACAAGAACGCCGTCGAGCGTCTCATGTTCTCGAACCAAAGGTGTCCCAAGCTGGACGACCGCGCTCCCGAGGTGTTAGCACCCAAGGAGGAGTGCTCCCGCGTGAAGAAGAACGCTACAAAAGAGCGTTTTGGCATAGTGGACGGCAAGCCTGTTTCCAAGCTCAAGGCGTTTAACTATCGTGACGCGCTGTTTGAGGCGATTATCGATAAGCTGTACGAGGATCCCACTCTCATCATGTACGGTGAGGATGTTCGCGAATGGGGCGGCGCGTTTGCAGTGTACAATGGACTGTCTGAGGTTATCCCCTATTCACGTCTCTTCAACTCCCCCATTTCAGAGGCGGCTATAGTCGGCACAGCGGTAGGTTATGCCATGGCAGGCGGACGCGCATTGGTTGAGCTGATGTACACCGACTTTATGGGCTGCGCGGGCGACGAGATATTCAACCAGATGGCTAAATGGCAGGCTATGAGCGCGGGATGTGTCCGTATGCCCCTAGTGCTTCGTCTGCCCAACGGCTCAAAGTACGCCGCACAGCACAGCCAGGACTGGGTAACCATGGCGGCACATGTACCGGGACTAAAGGTCTACTTCCCCGCTACCCCCTACGAGGCGAAGGGACTTCTCAATCTAGCGCTGAACGGCTCTGACCCCGTTTGCTTCTTCGAGAGCCAGAGACTTTACGATACAGCCGAGCTGTTCCACGAGGGCGGCGTACCCACCGGTTACTACGAGCTGAAAGAGGGCGACCTCACACTTATTAAGCCGGGTACAGACCTTACAATCCTCACCATGGGCGCTACCTTGTACCGTGCTATGGATGCGGTGAAGATTATGGAGGAGAAGTACGGCGTAAGCTGCGAGGTCATGAATATATGCAGCGTTGTGCCGCTTAACTATGAGCAGATTTTGGAGAGCGTGAAAAAGACCGGCAAGGTACTTCTCACCTCGGATGCATGTCAGCGCGGCTCGTTCCTAAATGATATAGCTCGGAATATCACAGAGCTTGCATTTGATTATCTTGATGCACCGCCTGTGGTAGTGGGTGCTAAGAACTGGATAACACCTCCCTTTGAGTTTGACGAGTTCTTCTTCCCGCAGCCCTCATGGCTCATAGATGCCGTACATCAAAGCATTATGCCGCTTTCGGGCTATACCCCCAAGGCTATAGATGTTACCCCCATGGAGCGCATTAGACAGGCTAAAATCGGCTGTTAGTTTAGATATTTAAGGGAGGGGCAATCCGGAAATTGGATTGCCCCTCCTTTATCGTTTTTGCCATAACCGCACTATTTCACAGTAACCGGAATCTTTATATAAAGGGGGTTCTGGGAATAACACTTGCTTTCCAGGGTTACTACCGCTGTCCCCTTATTTACAGCTTTAACTGTTCCGTCATCGTCAACTGTTACTGCGTCCCCCTCTGTGAAGTACCTGAATGAAACATATTGCGGGTCAACAGCGGCAAAAACAGGGGAATAGAAAACTGCACCGCTGGCATAAAAGGCGTCAAAGCTATACATTCTGCGTTCCGGTGCTAAACAATAGCTTTGTCCGGGTGAAAGCACGAGCTCCGTTTCCTTATTATATATTGCTCCTACGATATTTCTGTTCACCGAACCGCGTACAACAAACTCATCGATACAAAAGGCAGCCGGGGTGCTTTCCGATGTAAAGCTGTATCCGGCAAGG
>CAYSTR010000131.1:0-7142 GCA_964433745.1 uncultured Oscillospiraceae bacterium
GGTAGTATTGGTCACGTCGGGGGCTATTGGTGTGGGAGCGGGCAAGCTGGGACTGCCGGGCAAGCCTCGGGACATTCCGGGCAAGCAGGCGGCGGCTTCGGTGGGGCAGTGCGAGCTGATGTACATATATGATAAGCTATTCTCCGAGTACAACCACACTGTGGCGCAGGTGCTTCTCACGCGCGACATTATAGCCGACAGGCGCAGGGAAAACGTGGTCAACGCCATGGAGAAGCTTTTAGAATACGGTTCTATTCCTATAATAAACGAAAACGATGCCGTCGCCGTAGACGAGATAGAGCTAGGCGGCGTTTTCGGGGACAATGACACGCTGTCGGCTATAGTCGCACAGCTTATAGAAGCGGATGTGCTCATTTTGCTGACCGATATAGACGGTCTTTTTGACAGTGACCCGCGTGTAAACCCGAACGCAAAGCTCATACCGCTGGTAACCGAGATAACAGACGAGGTAAAGGCGAAGGCAGGGGGAGCCGGTTCGTCCAGAGGGACGGGCGGGATGCTGACAAAGCTGTCTGCCGCCGAGATTGCGCTGTCGTCTGGGGTGGACATGGCGATAATAAACGGCTGTGAGCCGTCGCTGCTGTATGACATATTTGACGGTAAGCAGACAGGTACATTCTTCATAAGGGAGCGGGTTAAAGCATGAACGTGGAAGAGCTGGGCAGGCGCGCTAAGCAAGCCTATGCAGGGTTTATCGGCGCGGGAACGGACATAAAAAATCGTGCGGTACTTTCTATCGCTAAAGCAATAGAAAAAAATGCCGAGTTTATAATTGTAGAGAATAAAAAGGATGTAGAAGCGGCGAGAGCGGCAGGGGTGCGCGAGGTGCTCATTGACCGTCTCATGCTAACTAAGAAGCGGGTGGATGCCCTTGTTGCCGCTTGTGAGGAGATAATAGCACTGCCCGATCCTGTGGGGAGCACGTTAAGCGGCACGATTCGCCCCAACGGGCTTTCTGTTTCGCAGGTGCGTACACCTCTTGGGGTTATCGGCGTTATATACGAGTCCCGCCCCAATGTGACGGTGGATGTGGCTGTGCTCTGCCTTAAAGCGGGCAATGTGTCCATTCTGCGGGGCGGCAAGGAGGCCTTTTACTCTAACCGCTGTCTTGTGAATATTATGCGCGGTGCTCTGGAGGGAGAGGGGCTAAACCCCGATTTGGTGCTTTTTGTCGAGGACACGGCACGTGAGACAGCGGCGGAGCTCATGCGCCTAAACGGTTATGTGGACGTGCTCATCCCCAGAGGCGGGGCGGGGCTTATCGACTTTGTGGTGAAGAACGCTACCGTGCCTGTTATCGAGACAGGCGTGGGAAACTGCCATGTATATGTGGATAGGTATGCGGATATCAGTATGGCGGTGAGTATTACAGACAATGCCAAGACCTCTCGTCCGTCTGTGTGCAACGCAGCCGAGACGGTGCTTGTTCATGCGGACGTGGCAAAAGAATTTCTACCGCTCATGAAAGCGGCGCTTGACCGCTCGAATGTCACGCTATATGGCTGTGAAAGGACGAGGGAGATTCTCCCCGGTACGACTGCTGCCACGGACGAGGAGTATTATAAGGAGTTTTTGGGGTATGAGCTGGCTGTAAAGGTTGTGGATGATATAGACACCGCCATAGAGCACATACGCCGATACTCCTCCGGGCACAGCGAGACAATAGTTACCGGCAGTATAAAGTCGGCGGATTATTTCACAAAAAGGGTGGACAGTGCGGCGGTTTATGTCAACGCGTCCACACGCTTCACCGACGGCGGGGAGTTTGGCATGGGCGCGGAAATCGGAATATCTACGCAGAAGCTGCATGTCAGAGGACCTATGGGGCTGACAGCGCTCACATCGTTTAAATACGTCATTTACGGTGACGGTCAGATTAGATAAGAGTTTAGATTAGGAGTTTCATATGACTTTACAGGCAAAAAGGAAAAGACGCGGCAGAAAAGCATTTCTGGGACTGGTGTTTGTGCTTCTTGCGGCGGTGGGGATAGTGACCATAGCTATGCTTGGCACAAAGGTAGTGTCGGATGTATTTGACAACCGCTCGGAGAAGCAGAAGCTGGAACGCTTTATACAGCCGCTTTTAATGCTCGACCCGCCGCCCTTTGACAGCGTGGACAAGGCGGATAACATCCTGCTTCTACAGGCCTCTATGTGGGCGACCATCATCAATGCGGAAAAGACCAAGTACTCCTATGACGACTGGGGCATGATGGTTGTACCCGCCACCGATGTCAACGTCTACTGTGCGAAGCTTTTCGGTGACGGTGTGGAGCTTATACATCAGACCTTCGGAGACTTTTCCATATCCTTTCTCTATAACCCCGACACGCGTTGTTACAGTGTCCCCGCCACAGGCATAATGGCGCTCTACACCCCGCAGATAGAGAAGATTGAAAAGGACGGAGCTACCTACAATCTGCTCGTTGGCTACATCCCCCCGGGCATGGGCTGGGAACAGGTGGGCGGTAATAGCTCGTCCCCCGATCCGGATAAATATATGACCTATATAGTCGAGTATGTCGGGCGCAACCCACGCATAATAGCTGTCAAGGACGTTCCGTCAAATCAGAGCAGCCAAGCTCCTGACGACAATGAGCAGCCCGCTACAACGCCGGACAACGATGGAATTTTCGAGCAGCCCGCCACGACACCGGAGCAGCCGGATGATCTGGGGCGTTGACGTACAAAACCAGGGAAACGACAAAATACTGTGAGGGTGACGTTTTATGCAGATGGAATTTAAGCTTGAGGGGCTTTCGGGACACGGGCAGGCAGAGATGATAGAGCGCGGTGTTGCGGCGCTTCCCCACGTGAGAAATGCATTTGTGGGGCTTGTTACCAAGACGCTTAAGGTGTCGTTGGACGAGACCTATCAGGCGCAGGTCGTTGCCGCGCTCATTAAGCATGTAAAGGCGGTAAACCCCGCAATAAACGTGACCGAGTGCATAAAGGCGGACGAGCCGGAGGAGGAGACCGAGACTCCAAAGGAAGCAAAGGGTAAAAAGTCCGCAAAAAAGAAGCCTAAAAATATTTCAGATGCATTGAAGATTACCCTGTCCATCCTAAGAGCGGCTTCCGCACTGACACTTGCTGTTATAATTGCACTGGTATCTCTCCCCTTTCCGCTGGAGCTTTCGGTATCGGTGGGGGCTTGCATTCTAGCGGGTGCGCCGCTTGTTTTAAAGGGGATAAAGCAGCTCTTTCGCGGTCAGGTGTTTAGGGAAGAATTTCTCGTCAGCGCCGCGGCTGTGGGTGCGCTCTCGATAGGTTTTTTTGCGGAGGGGGTAATCATCCTCTCGATTTACACCATCGGAGAGATATTTAAAGAGCTTCTGTCGGCACGTTCTATGAGCAGTGTAAGCTCTCTAGACGAGCTAAAAACGGATATAGCCTTTATCAAGACCTCTGTGGGTTCGATTGTAAAGACACGTCCGCAGGATCTTAAAAAAGGCGACACCATAATCATTCGCAGCGGTGAGCGTGTGCCGCTGGACGGCGTTGTGACTAGCGGAAGCATCACTGTGGATATGCGCGGACTAACCGGCGACAATGAGCCGCGTGAGCGAAAAGAGGGCGACTATTGTATCTCCGGCTGTATATGTACAGACGGGCTGGCGGAGCTTCATGTCACCACTGAATATAAGGATTCGACGGCTATGCGTATTATAGATTTGACACACAGTGCCGCCGCTTCCGGCAGTGAACTAGCCTTTGAGCGTCCTGTCAAGCTCTTTTCCATGGTCGTGGTACTGGGTGCTCTTGTTATAGCATTGCTGCCCCCTCTTCTAAAGATGGGTACATATCCGGAATACATCTACCGCGCACTGGGACTGTTGATTGCCGCAGGGCCTGTGGCGCTGACCTTTTCCATGCCCTTTAGTATTCTGAAAGGGATTATCACATGCTCCCGAATCGGTGCGCTCGTTAAAAACGGAAGCAGCATATTTTCCCTGTCCACCGCACATACAGCCGTGTTTGACAAAACCGGTGTCTTGACCGACGGCATCTTTAGAGTAACAAAAGCAGAACCGGCAGAGGGCGTGAGCCGGACAGAATTTTTAGGCACACTGAATGCGGCCTTAGCCATATCGGATCATCCCATGGCAAAGGTCATAACCGCCTACTGCGGCGAGAAGTCCGAAGCACAGGCTGTTATAACCACCGAGGACGAGGACGGAATTATGGCAATGTTAAACGGTATCCCGATAATGGTAGGGACAGCTTTATATGCCTCCGAACACGGATTCCCCATTGAAGAGAATACGGAGGATGAAATTAGTTTAGGTACAGGCATATATACCATATGCGACCATAAGCTCATGGGGGTTATTCACCTAACAGATATTATCCGTGACTCCGCTCCTGATATGCTTGATTCACTGACCAGAGAGGGAATATCCGATTTTTACATGATTACCGGTGACAAGGAATCTCCCGCTCATGCCGTATCCGAGGCTTTAGGACTAAATGGCTACTATTCATCGCTGACACTTGCGGAAAAGGCTGAGATGTATAAGCTCATAAAAGAAGAAAAACCCGGCTCGACAGTGTTGTTTGTCGGAGACGGGATAAATGATCAGACGGTATTTGATATTGCGGATGCCGGTGTAGTTATGGGCGGTACGGATGAAGCCAGAAAATCGGCAGATGCGGTGCTTATTCATGATAATCTAGAAGCGCTGCCGGGGCTTCTAGCCATATCTAAACGTACCCGCTCACTTATCTATACAAACCTCTGTATAGCGGCGGCGGTAAAGGCGGTTATAGTTATACTCGCTGTTTTGGGTTTGCCGGTGTGGGCGGCGGTTAGTGCGGATCTTTTAGCCTGTGTTTTAACAGGAATCATAGCCATCTACGTCAAGGGTTACGTTCCTTCCGCTTAATGACCTTTAGTCGCGAAAACTCCTCGCGCTCCTTCTCCTCTAGGCTGTCAGAGATATACTTTATAATAGTTTTAAGGTCGGGAATGACCACGTTTTTGAGCGCATTGGCACGGCGCACCGTCTTTTTAATGGCGACTGCCAGACGGTAGACGCTGTTTTCCACCTCCGCCAGAACGGCGGTCAGCAGCTTTACGCGGTGAAAGCAGATATAGGCGCGGTCGAGCATGGAGTTTGTGCCGTTTAAGCCGTAATAAAGTACAGGGGTTTCGCTAAGCAGCGAAACCTTTGGTATTTCTACGCCCATTACGCTTTTATATGTGATGGATATACCATTCTCGATGGGCACACTCTCGGCAACAGTTTCGATGACACCCAGTGTGATGTTTGCCTTTTCAAGCGCCTTGTATGCCTCGCTGAACGTCTTATCCACCTCGTCACGGAGACGATTTGCCTGCTCGATAAGCGAAAACATCTCGCGGACGAGTATGTTCCGCTTTCTGTCCATGAGATCGTATCCCAGAGACGACAAATCCAGTGCCTTTTTCGAGAGTATGAGGTTTCCCTTTGTCGGAAATACTTGAGCCATATGATGAAATAGGGAATCGTGACTAACGTTTCCCGTACTCCTCTTTGATTATATTTGCTAGCTCTTTCCGTAGTACTTCGCCAGCATTTCGCTGTCGATACGGTCAAGCTCGGATTTCGGAAGAATGGATATGAGCTTCCAGCCTAAATCCAGCGTCTTATCTATGGAACGCGCTTCGTCCGGTGCTTGTGCGATAAACGTCTCCTCAAACCTCCGCCCGAACTCCATGTACTGCTTGTCTACAGGGGACAGCTCCTCCTCGCCGATAACCGACGACAACGCTCTCGCATCCTGAACCTTTGCATAGCTGGCAAACAGCTGATTGGCAACAGCCGAGTGATCCTCTCTCGTGTACTTTTCGCCGATACCGTCCTTCATGAGACGCGACAGTGACGGCAGTACGGCGATGGGCGGGTATATTCCCATCTGGTCGAGGTGACGATCCAGCACTATCTGTCCCTCGGTAATGTAGCCTGTAAGGTCGGGGACAGGATGTGTAATGTCATCGTTTGGCATGGTGAGAATGGGGAGCTGTGTCACCGAGCCGGAGGAGGTCTTTATTGCCCCTGCACGCTCGTACAGCGACGCAAGGTCGGAGTAGAGATAGCCGGGGAAGCCCTTACGTCCGGGTATCTCCTCTTTTGAGGAGGAAAGCTCCCGGAGCGCCTCGGCATAGGATGTAATATCGGTCATGACCACAAGCACATGCCGTCCCAGCTCGAACGCCAGATATTCCGCCGCCGTCAATGCCAGACGCGGTGTGAGGATACGCTCGATAATGGGGTCGTTAGAGAGGTTTAAGAACATGCAGACGTTCAGAAGAACACCCGACTCCTCAAACGAACGCTTGAAGTAGTCGGCGACATCGTTTTTAACGCCGATAGCGGCAAACACGATACAGAACCCGCCTGTGTCCGCGTCCTTGATTTTCGACTGACGAACCAGCTGCACCGCCAGCTTGTTGTGCTGCATACCAGAGCCGGAGAAGATGGGGAGCTTCTGCCCTCTTATGAGCGTCATGAGAGCATCTATGGAGGATATACCGGTGCAGATATAGTCCCTCGGGTACACCCGCGAGACGGGATTAATAGGTTTGCCGTTTATGTCCATGAGCTTGTCGGGGTAGACAGGCCCTAAACCATCTATGGGTCTGCCCGCACCGTCAAACACACGCCCTAAAATCTCTTCAGACAGTGAAAGGCGCATAGGTTCGCCGGTAAACTCGGTCTGCACATTCTTGAGTGACAGCTCCCTTGTTCCCTCAAACACCTGTATTACGCCGCGGTCACCCTCAATCTCCACAATACGCCCGGTGCGCGTACTGCCGTCCTTTAGGCGCAGACTGACCATCTCGTCAAACTTCATGCCCTTTACGCCCTCAATGACGACAAGCGGCCCGTTTATCTCGGAAAGTCCGGTATATAGTATGCTCATGGCTTAAAATCAACTCCCCAATGTGGACTAAGGACTAAAAGTGAAAAGCAAACGCACTTTCACTCTTAGTTTATAGTTTATCTAGTTTATTGTCAGATCGTTTATCTCTTCGATATAGCCGTCCAGCTTTTCTAGCTGGTCGTTTTCTACATCGTACTTCATTCTTATTATTTTATCGAATATACCGCTTGATAAAAGGGACGAGACCAGAGCAC
>CAYSTR010000132.1:0-7105 GCA_964433745.1 uncultured Oscillospiraceae bacterium
CTATGACAACTTCATGAATATCCTAACAGGTTTGTTTACGTCGGAATTCCAGAAGGCGTTTACAGATAAGATTAAGGCAAACCAGTAGTCTTTTGGGGGACAGTGCCGGACAGTGCCTGTTCCCCTTTCTTTTTGAAAGGAGAGCTTGGTGAAGAAGCTACTTATTATTGTGCTCGCTGCACTGTTGTTTACCGGCTGTACAGGTATGCAGGTAGCACCCGAAACAATCACCTTTACACCTAAAGAGATAGATGAACCGCTTAAAAACCCCGGTATGGGCTGGGCTACATATGATTTTTTCCCGTTTAAGGGGAGAAGCTCACAATATCCCGATGCAGGCGCCGGAGATACCGTGCATAAATACTATCTTTCAAGCTTTGCCTATAGTAACTACTATACATGGAGGGATTTAGAGCCGGAGGAGGGGGTATACCGCTTCGATTTAATTGACCAATTTGTAGATGAATATAAAAAGCAAGGGATAAAGGTACATATAGGGTTTCATCTTACAGACCCCACCTCGATTGAAGGGACTTATCATATTCCTGACTATGTAGTTAAGCTTTTAGAGGATACCACCACACAAACAGAGGAGCAGAGTGTAGCAGTAGGCGATGAAATTGTAAGCATGCCACCCGTTGACGGAAAATATTACAATGCGGCGGGGAGCTGGCCGGGTACGCCGGAGGGACTAAAGTTTGAGCCTTTCTACTGGAATTCGGCTTTTTTGGAAAAGCTTAATGCCTTTATAGAAGCACTGGCTAAGCATTATGAGCAAAACCCTGTCTGGCAGGAGCAGATAATCGCTATGGATATCTCTACATTTGGATTTTGGGGAGAATGGCACACAACCTTATCTTTCCCCGGGGATACTGTCGCAGAAAAGAGGGCTTTGAGAGAAAAGACACTTAAAACAATGATTGACCAGTATTTTAATGCCTTCAAAAACCAGAGTGTACGGCTTTATATGAATGTGGTCGGTTCCTCTGTAAAACAAACACTGGACACTCAGGGGGTAAACTATGCGGTAGATAAAGGCGCTGCAATGGTGCGCCGCTGTGTGGGTGAGCCGTCCTTTTCATCATTTGATGAAGTGCAGTTAATCGGCAATAGCTGGAAGGAGAACCCGGTCCACGGCGAGTGGGGGATAAGCGGAAACGGTATCGAAAGGTTTACCTATAGCGGCATGAATACAGAACAGGCAATAGAGATGGCACTTAGTCTAAAGATGTCTACACTGGGCTGGTATATCGGTAAGGACGGGCATTTTCCGTTACAGAAAAAGCATTCCGTAACAGGGGAAACGCTGGAGGATTACTATCAAAAAAGGTGCGGCTACAGATTAGTGCTGCGCGAGGCGGCAGTGACGGGGGCATTTAAATCCGGCGGCAGCATTACCCTAGAGCAGCAGTGGGAGCAGATAGGCAACACCACAATGTATGATAAATATAGTCTGGCAGCATATCTGGTTGGCGACGAAGGAGAGGTATGTTTAGGGATAGATGAGGACTGGGATGCCCGCGGATGGGTGGCGGAGGACAACATACATAACTTTTCCTCAGTATTTACTATCCCCGCGCTCGCAAAGGGGACTTATGATTTTCGTATTGCGGTTGTGGACAGATTAGGCAGAGAAAGCGTAAATCTGGCTATAGCAGGAAAGGATACCGACCCACTCACATACGGAAGGTACACCTTGGGACAAATAAATATAAGGTAGGAGGGCCTTGCTTGTTGGCTACTTATATTGAGGGAGATTTACATATTAGCACACCTGTCACATGGCAGGGCGGAGAGTATCTCATCAAGGGACATTTGTACATAGATGAGGGCGGACGGCTAGAGGCGGCTGACTGTACCATTGCGCTAGACTGTTTTTATTCACGTGAGTTTTGTGTAAGATTCCGCGGCGGTACACTTATAACAAGGAATGTAAGAATCGGTGGACGATATAAGGACGGGAAGGTTTATCACTGCAACTTTGAAATCGACAACGGACTTTGGGATAGTGAGGATACTAGTACACCTACGGGCAAACCTTTACACAGCCCGGAAAAAAGCCCCGGCTAATAGGACACAGGCATAATGCAGGGGACAGTCCCGACTCGGTTATTATGACAAACTCCCCCGATGTTTCCCTCACTGACAGTAACTTTGCTATCTCCCTTTCCATGAGCTGCGCTCCCGATGTGACACCTCGCGTGGTAAGATATAAGCTCCCCTTAAACACTCCCGTGAGCATGACCCTTGACAAGGATACTATACCGGGAGCCGATTATTCATTGACCCTTGAAAACTGCACTGTTCCCCTATGGTTCTTGTTCATGAACAATGTTAGCTTTGACGCTGCTCCTATGGATATCTTTCTGGAAAACTGTCCAATGATAATACCCAGCTTTCTGGGAACAAACTTTAAGGGAACATATCATCTGCCCATTGTGCCTAAGGAATATAACTATCAATCCTATGAGGAAAAGAGCTTAATGCTTGCAAACCAAACGATCGAGTTTGGCAATGTAAGGGTTCACATAGGGGATGAACCTTGTGCAGTATACTGCTGGGGTATTTATGTAAACGGTATGGAAACAGACCTTACCTTTATAGGAGAGAGCAACATTTGTGAGTTGTTTTTTGAGTGCGGCAGTGTACGGTTGTACGGTGATACAGGGCTATACAATCTTCATGCACAGGCGACTACCTATGATGTGGGCAGTAAGGGCAGGAATACAGGGGCGTTTTTACATATTAGGGACTGTACTATAGCTCATTTTGACTGGAATATTCTAGGACAGATAACGGCTTGGGGTGACTCCAAGGTGCTAATTGAGAATTGTAAAATCGGAAAGCTTCAGCTAATAGCATGTGACAGCGGACAGATCACGTTGCGCGACTGTACGGTTTTAGAAGAGCTAGTTATTAGAGAGCAGGGCGGGACAATCGCACAGGAAAATGTAGTATTAAATAAATAAAATAGAGGAGCATTTGTATGAAAATAGCATTTATTGGTGCTGGCAGTGTTGGGTTTACCCGCACACTGCTCTGCGACATTATGGCAGTACCCAGCTTTCACTCGGCAGAGATATCCTTGCATGATATCAATCAGAATAACCTTGATATGGTTCACGCCCTGTGCCAGAGGGATCTAGACGAGAATAAGGTGCCCATTACCATTCATAAGACCCTAAATAGACGCGACGCATTAAAGGATGCTAATTACATAATCTGCTGTGTGCGTATCGGTGGCTTGGAAGCCTTCACACAGGATATCGAGATACCGCTGCGTTACGGTGTTGACCAGTGTGTAGGTGATACGTTATGCATAGGTGGTATTATGTACGGGCAGCGGGGTATTGCCGCTATGCTGGAATTTTGCTGCGATATTCGCGAGGTTTCTGCACCGGGCGCACTGCTTTTAAACTATGCAAATCCCAATGCTATGATGACCTGGGCGGCAAATGTCTATGGTAAGGTGAACACTATTGGACTTTGTCATGGGGTGCAAAACGGGCATGAACAATTAGCTATGGCGTTTAATATACCAAAGCAGGAGCTTGACATTATTTGTGCTGGGATAAATCATCAGACCTGGTATATCTCGATTAAATATAAGGGTGAGGAGCTGACAGGCAAGCTTTACGATGCAATGATACAAAATAGCGAGCTTAGTAAAACAGAAAAGGTACGAATAGATGTACTGCGCCGGTTTGGCTACTACTCTACCGAAAGTAACGGGCATCTGTCCGAATATCTGCCATGGTACCGCAAAAGACCCGAGGAGATTGAAAAATGGATTGATACGGGTGTATGGATTAACGGTGAAACAGGTGGTTATCTGCGGGTATGCACAGAGGGTAGAAACTGGTTCGAGCATGATTTCCCTAACTGGATGAAGGAGCCGGCCAAGGTATTCGGCAATGAAAACAGAAGTGTGGAGCACGGCTCCAGAATACTAGAAGCTCTGGAAACAGGGACGGTTTACAGGGGGCATTTCAATGTCCTAAACAAGGGTTACATAACAAATCTGCCCGATGATTGCGTAGTCGAGCTGCCAGGTTATGTAGACGGCAACGGGGTGAGCATACCGCTAGTGGGGGATTTGCCTGCCGGGTGCGCAGCAATCTGTTCACAGAGCATATGGGTACAAAGGCTTGCGGTAGAAGCGGCGGTAACAGGCAACGACTTCATTTTGCGTCAGGCAGTAATGCTAGACCCTCTAACTGGTGCCGTTTGCACCCCGCAGGAGATCGATCAGATGATCGATGAAATGCTGGTCGAACAAGCAGTATGGCTGCCCCAGTATAAAGAAGCAATAGAAAAGGCAAGGGTGCGCCTATCAGGCGGCAACCTCATTCCACACAAGTCCTATCAAGGAGCCGTAAGGATACACACGAAAACCATCACCGAAATGGAGGAGAGTGCCGAGGCCGTGCGCAGACAGGCCGGTAACAGCGACAAGGCACGTTAATCATCGTCGGGGAACCATTGCATTTCATAGGTAGTATCGTAAGAGTGCAGATTTAACTGTCCGCACTCTTTTCGATACTCCAGAGGGCTTATACCCATCACCTTTTTAAAGCTTAGAAAGAAGCTCTGTCTGCTATTGTAACCGCAGTCCATGCTGATATCGATAACCGGCATATCTGTATCACGCAAGAGTACAGTAGCCTTTTGTATTCTTAGCTCCTGTACAGAACGTGCTATGGATACCCCTATATACTTTTTATACAAGTTCATAAGATATACCTTATGTATACCTATTGTATCGGCCAAAAATGAAATGTTAAAGTCTGGCTTATCAAACTGTGATGTAATAATATCTCTTGCCTTTTTTATATACGCCATGCTTTGAATAGACTCAAAGTCCTGTCCGGAAATGTTTACAATAGAGATTAAAAGAGAATACAGCTCTAGCCGGTATAAAAGCCTATCCTCCGGCTTATGTTGCGTTTTATATCTGTCTAAAAGGTGCATAATCTTTTTTATCCGCCAAATCAGATTGTCACTGTCAAATAGGCATTGAAACCCCTCCTTAGCCGAAAAAAGCCACATTAACTGGGGGCAGCTATTTGTAACAGTGCAAAATTGTGGGAAAAAAGCGGTTTGCTTGTTTTCCTCAATAAACTTCATTTCAATTGTATACATGGTGCAGGTTTCATTAGGGGAAATAAAAAGCTTGTGAAAATGACCGGAAGCAATAACAATAAACTGTCCCTTAGACATTTTATGCGGTATTACGCGATTCCCACTGTATGTGTCAATTATACAGCCTCCGATCTCCACATACATAATCTCAATATACGGATGTCTGTGTGGCTTCATATCAAAGCCCGTACGCTCCAATGCGTAATAAGCTTCAACATCTATGTATTTTTTTTCGCAGTCCTCATATGTATATTTAAACATAATTGTTATTCCTTATATAATGTGTATGCACTAATTATACAAGACCGAATTATGTAATGTCAAGTGTTGGATTATAAAAAACTAATTAGGAGTGATACAATTTGGACACTAATAAAAGCTCATTGAAACTATCACACACCTCACTAGGCATAGAGCTGGGCTCTACCCGCATAAAAGCGGTGCTCATCGGGGAGAGCTTCGAGGTATTGGCCAGCGGCGGTTGCGACTGGGAAAACCGCTATGAAGACGGCTTTTGGACATATCATCTGGACGAGGTATGGACGGGCATAAGAGCAGCGTACAAAGCCCTCGCCGATGATGTACAGAATAGATATGGTCTACCGCTCACCGTTGTTGGGAGCATGGGCTTTTCCGGCATGATGCATGGGTTCCTCGTATTTGATCGTGACGGCAAGCAGCTTGTTTCCTTTCGCACCTGGCGTAATACTACCACTGCACAGGCGGCAGAGGAGCTGACATCGCTATTCGGCTTCAACATACCGCAGCGGTGGAGTATTGCCCATTTAAGACAGGCAATGCTGAATAACGAGCCGTATCTGCCGCAGATAGCGCGAATGACCACACTGGCCGGGTATGTACACTATATGCTTACGGGACAAAACGTGCTGGGTATCGGCGAGGCTTCGGGAATGTTCCCCATCGATAGTACAGACGGTACATATGATAAGCGCATGACGGTAGGCTTTGATGAACTGCTAAAAAAATGCGGGCTGCCATATAGCTTGTCTGACATTTTACCAAAGGTGCTAACTGCCGGACAATCAGCTGGTTTCCTCACAGATGAAGGCGCTAGACTTATTGACCCAACAGGTACACTGAAGCCCGGTATCCCCCTCTGCCCGCCCGAGGGAGACGCGGGGACGGGTATGGTAGCTACGAACAGCATTACATCGCGTACAGGTAATGTGTCCGCGGGCACCTCTGTATTCGCTATGGCGGTGCTCGAAAAGCCCCTGTCTCGATGCTACCCCGAGATAGATATGGTAACTACACCGACCGGCAGCCCTGTGGCGATGGTGCACTGTAACAACTGCACCTCCGACCTAAACGACTGGGCTTCGGTATTCCTGGGCTTAGCAGAACAAATGGGTACACCTACCTCTAAGGGTAGGGTGCTTGACGCTATGTTTGAAGCGGCAATGTCCGGCAGTGTGGATTGTGAAGGATTGTTTGCCTGTAACTACCTGTCGGGAGAACACACCACCGGTTTCTCCGAGGGGCGTCCCATGTTCGCACGCACCCCCGGTGCACGGTTTGATTTTCAGAGCTTTTGCCGGGTACAGCTCTTTTCTGCCATTGCTACACTTAAAATCGGTATGGATTATCTGCTCACCGAGGAGCGGTTCGAGCTTGACAGCCTATTGGGTCACGGAGGCTACTTTAAGGCAAAGGAAGCGGGTCAGCGCATTATGGCGGAGGCTATCGGGGTGCCTGTAGCCGTCATGGAAACAGCGGCAGAGGGTGGCGCGTGGGGAATGGCGGTACTCGCGGCATATATGTGCTCTAACGAGGGATTAGACCTTGAAGGCTTTTTAAATGAGCGGGTGTTTGCTGGTGCGAAGGTACACACCATAGTCCCGGATAAAGCAGAGACAGAGTCGTTTAACCGATTTATTAGGCAGTATAAGGCGGGACTTGGCATTGAACGTGCAGCGGTAGAGTATTTAAAGTGAGGAGAATA
>CAYSTR010000133.1:0-7087 GCA_964433745.1 uncultured Oscillospiraceae bacterium
CCGCTCTATCTTTAACTCGAATACAATTATAAACGCATACGCGGTGAATATCTTCATCACCGTCGTCGGCACAGGGCTTAGTATGCTTGTTACAGCAATGGGTGCATACACCCTGAGCTGCTCGCAGGTAAAATACCGAAACTATCTGGCATTTTTCTTTTACTTTACAATGTTATTTAGCGGAGGACTTGTTCCTACATATATTTTAATCACAAAGTTTTTACAGCTCAAGGATTCAATCTGGGTATATATAATTCCGTCGCTTGTTAACCCGTGGAATATGTTTATGCTCCGCAATTTCTTTAATGACATTCCAAAAGAGTTAAAAGAATCAGCAAATATAGACGGGGCATCGGAGTGGACGATACTGTCACGTATAATACTACCGCTCTCCCTCCCCGCATTAGCTACAATCGGGCTGTTTTACTCACTGGCTTATTGGAATATGTGGGTGGAGGCTATGCTCTATATCAGCAATGAGAAGCTTTACTCCCTACAGTATATTATTATGAGAATTATACGAAATCTGAATGCAGCAACCAGTATTGCGGCAGAAGGTGCTTCGGCCGGTGTTCCGGTTCCGCCGACCTATACAATCAGATTGGCAACTGCAATTGTAACCATAGGGCCTATCATTTTTTTGTATCCGTTCCTGCAGCGCTACTTTGTGAGCGGATTGCGTGTAGGCGGAGTTAAAGGGTAGCATACCATGGTCTTGTTGACGGGATAGACTAGCAATCTGTGCTGTTTAACAAGCTGGTAAAAAATAACAAAAATTTTAGGAGGATTACAATGAAGATTAAAAGAATCACCGCACTTTTTCTCGCATTAATTCTAACAGTAATGGTCGCAGGATGCGGTCAGAGCAGTAATAGCTCGTCGAGCAAGCAGAATAGCTCTGCTGCCTCGGGCAGCAAGGCTGAAAGTGCACAGACAGACACCAAAACGCCTCCCGAACCGCTAGACCTTACGCTATATCTCTGGGGTGACAAGCCAAACCAGATGGATGATATACTTGCCGAGTTCAGGAGTAAGACCGCCGACACCCTCAACATGAATCTGTCCATAAACTGGACACCGCTCGCAGACTACGGCAACGGCATTCAGCTTAAGCTTTCAGCCGGTGAGGATGTTGATTTCTGCTTCGATGCACCCTGGATTAACATGAACACCTTTATCATGCAGGGTAACTATAGAGATTTGACCGGATACTTTAACAATGATGCTTATCCGGCATTAAAAGCTGCTTTCGATTCAGCGCTTATCTCTAATAACCTGATGGGCGAAAACGCCGACAAGTTATACGGCATTCCCATTACGCAGTCTTACGGCGGTGCGGGCACAACCTACCTGCGTGGAGATTTGCGTGAGAAGTACGGTTTACCGCCCATAGAAACGATGAAGGACTTTGAAGCTTTTCTGGAAGCAGTAAAACAAAACGATCCGGCTATGGTACCATTTGGTATGCAAAAGGATGCAGCATACAGCGCCGGTCAGTTGATTGATTCCTTGAACTGGGGTAAGCTGCTAGATAAACAGTCAAAGGGCATCTGGGATGTAACCATTGGCCCGGGTATTGTAGCCTCCTGTTACATAAAGGATTATCAGCTTGTAGATATGGTATTGACAAACGAACCTGCTTCCGCGATTGCAAACTTCCCAGAACCATACAATAAGGCCGACTTATCTATACCCGAAGAGGTTGTCAGATGGTATAATAACGGCTGGATCTCTAAGGATGTTGTCACTGTCGACAGCGCCTCTGCCCAGTTTACATCGGGAAAAGCCGCGTCATTCTTATGGGATACCGCAAACTACAATTCAACAGCCTCAGCACTTCTACAATCGGTACCGGAAGCAAAGCTTGAGATATTCAACCCTGAAAACGCATATGTAACGGGCAAAAAGCACTGGTGGCCGGGCTCGTTCACCGCCTGGAACTTCATCTGTATCCCGGTTACCACAAGTGATGCTAAGGCAGAGCGGATTATGCAGTTCTTCGAGTGGATGTTCACCTCTTCAGAAAATCATGACCTGTTTGAGTATGGTATCAGCGGAAAGAACTTTATCCCTGTCAACGATGTAGAGTTTACCTATCCGGAAGGGCTTGATCTTGCGACAAACTATAATCTCCCCGGTTATCTGCTCACCTGGAATCCGCACTTTATCCGTTATCAGCAAGGACTGCCGGAGGACGTTCTAAATCTCATGAAGCGTGCAAATGACCCCGATATATACTTTGACCCGATGCTTTCCGGCTTTAGATTCAACGGTGAGCCTGTGAAGAACGAGCTTGCAAACCCCGATTTTGCAATTCTGCAGGCCGAGAACAATACCCTTCTTTTAGGTATATTCCCGGATGTAGCGGCTGAAAAAGCAAAGATTGAGAAGAAAGCAGTCGATAATAAGGTGCTTCAAGAGGATATAAAGGCAATCAAGGCTGAGGTTGCGAAGCAAATTGCTCCCTATCTGGAGGCCAGAAAGCTTTTAGATCAGAAGAACAACGTTGTTTATCCCACACCTGATGTATTCAAATAAGCTGTAATCTAACATTTTGGGAGTCGCAGGTTCTGTTCAAATATTAATTTAAACAGGACTTGCGGCTCCATAATAATCTTAAGGAGGTAACTATGTTATTTGACAAGATTGAAGCAGAGTCGGCAGTAGCGCAGCATGAGCTTTTCATAAAAAATAAACCCGAAACAAGGGGCGAGATATTGACCTTTATCGGTGCGGGTGACAGTGATGTTTATAACCCGTCGATTCCGTTTGAATCGGATGGTATGACCGTTATAGCGGGACGTGTGGAAGATCGCTCGAATGAGGTCTCAAAAACCATGTTCTTTAAAAAGAACGGCGAGCAGTACGAGCTTATTGATAATGCCCCGGTACTAAATCTGCAGGATCCTTTTGTTACCTATATTGACGGACTGCTTTATGTCGGCGGGGTTGAGGTTATCTGGGACGGGGACAATCTCGTTGACTACTGGACACAGTTTTACTGCGGAACCGGGATTTTTACGCTGAAAAGGACGTTTTGTGGGCCCAAGCTCATGAAGGACATCCGCATATTACAGCTGCCTGATAAAAGAATCGCTGTATTCTCCCGTCCGCAGGGACAGCCGATGCTTGAGAAATACGGATGTATAGCTAAAATCGGGTTTGGTATTGCCGATTCGATTGATATGGTTGACGATGAATATATCGCCGGTCTGCCGCTAATTGAGGGACAGTTCACGAATGACGAATGGGGCGGCTGCAACCAGTTATATAATCTCAAAAACGGTCTGATTGGGGTACTAGGTCATAAGTCTTGGGGCAAACAAGAGGGTGATGTATTTGTCATTCACTACTATTCAATGGCTTTCGCCATCTGTCCGAAAACAAGAAGGCTTACACAGACAAAGATAGTGTCCGACCGTTC
Organism: uncultured Oscillospiraceae bacterium; assembly: GCA_964433745.1. Classification (GTDB taxonomy): domain Bacteria; phylum Bacillota; class Clostridia; order Oscillospirales; family Ruminococcaceae; genus CAYSTR01. The sequence goes on from CAYSTR010000133.1 coordinate 3,425, forward strand.
GTTGTTTCCGAAGGGACCGCAGAAAAATGCCCGTACCGCTGATGTGACCTTTTCCTCGGGTATTGTGCGTCTAGGAAACGGAAAATGTGAGCTTTATTCCGGTTTGAATGATTGTCAGGCTGGTAAGATAATAATTGATGATCCCATGACAGAGTATGAGGAGATTGTACTATGACATCAAAGGAACGTGTGCTTGCCACCCTAACCGGAAAAAAGCCTGATCTTATGCCATGGGGTGAGCATTCGATCGACTACAACATATATGAAATGATTCTTGGACGGCCTTCACTGTGCCACGCTAAGTTCCACGAGCATAAGGCATATTGGGAGGGACGCCGTGATGAGATTGTTGAGAGCTCAAAACGTGATTATGTCGATCTAATAAGAGCGCTCGATATGGATATAACAACCGTGACAAAGGTTCATCCAAAGGGATTTATCCCTGTACCTCCGAAGCTTATCGGCGAGAACATATATCAGGATGAGGCGGGAAGAATATACAAATACAGTCCCATAACCCACGATCTCATGCCCTATCCGATGAACACCTCATATTTTAACTATAATATTACAATGGATGAAATATGCGAAAAGGTCGAGCAGGCAAAAGCGCTTCCTCCGGTGGGTGATGAGGATGACAGCTGTTACGAGCTTGTACAGCATGTTGTTAACACGTTAGGGGACACTCATTTTATAATAACACCTATCAACGGTATAGAATGGCCTCGGTTTGGTACAAATGACGAGGAGAGCTATATAAACCTTATAGAAGAGCCGGAAATCTGCAAGAAGATTGCAGAATACCAGTATTTGCTGACCATTCGGGAGCTCGACAAGATAAAATCACTGGGTGTGGACGGAGTACTGTCGGTCGGCGATCTAGGGCACACTAACTCGCTTGCGGCTAGTCCGGTACTATACCGTCAGATAATCCTTCCGTATCATAAGCTAATCTACAAAGAGTGCAAGAAACGCGGACTGTATGTCATGCGGCACTGCTGCGGTCACGTTTGGCCTATTATTGACGATATTATCGAGAACAACGACAGCTATGAGGGCATACAAGAGCTAGCCGGGATGGATTTAACAAAGCTCAAGGAATATGTCGGCGATAGACTTAACCTGTGGGGCGGTGTGCTGCATGAGCATATACACGCCGGGACGGTCGAGCAGGTGACAAACGATATTAAACGCACCGCAGAGCTTTCAAAAAAGTACGGCGGGATTATTATGGGATCTTCGCATTCGTTGACTTTAAATGCCAAGTATGATACAATAATGGCTATGAAAAATGCGCGTGAACAGTATGGAGGTTAACCTTTGATAAGCTATGATGATGAGATCAAAAGCAGAGCATCACAAAAGGTGACGATGGACGATATCGCCAAAAAGCTTGGCATCACGAAGGTGTCGGTCTCAAAGGCGATAAACAATCAACCGGGATTGAGTGACAAGCTCCGTGAGGAGATTATTAAGCTAGCCAATGAGGTTGGTTATACTAAAGGCAAGGTTAACTCACCTGTTTATAATCTTGCTTTTATCTCTCCAAAGCGCTTTTTCCTTGAGGATGACACCTTCTACACAACGATATACTACTACATCAATAAACATTGTATCAATACAAACGATACACTTCGCTGCTTTGTAATTAACAACGATCAGGAGACAAAATGCGAGATTCCGTCCCAGCTCTATAGAGATGCATTTGACGGTATCTTCTTGGGCGGTCAGTTGAGCAGTACCTACCTTGAACGTCTAAAAGAGATAAAATCTGCTTTTGTTGCTATCGATTTTTACAGTCAAGACTTTGATGCCGATTGCATCATCACCGATAACTATTATATGGGGTTTCGCGTCACCAACTATCTCATTAAGCACGGGCATAAAAAAATAGGGTTTGTCGGAGATATTACACAGACCTCAAGCATCTGCGACAGATACTTCGGATATTTGAAGGCACTAAGACTTGCTGGGTTAAGCTCCTGCGATGATTGGGTGCTTATCAATAGTAATGCTGTTACGGGTGATTATATCGTAGACATAAATCTGCCGAGGGAAATCCCGACAGCCTTTGTATGCCACTGTGACAAAGCGGCGTTTATGCTCATTCAAACACTCGAGAACAGCGGCATAAGGGTACCCGCTGATGTATCTGTAATAAGCTTTGACAATACAAGCATCTGCGAGATGATGTCTCCGAAGCTTACAAGTGTTGAGATCGACCGCAAGTTGATTGCAAATCAGAGTATGCGTCTCATGCAGGCGAGAATTTCTAACCCCAATGCACCGTATCAGAAGATTTATAACAACAGTGTTATTATAGAACGTTCATCAGTAGAGCCTACCTCATAGCTGCCGGACAAAAACTAATCGAAGGGTGGGTATGAACGCAAGCACTTCATAGGTATTCGAAGCGGATACATGGAGGGTTGCTATGCTATGCCATATTATTATAACAATCCGCAAAATAAGGGACACATAACGTTTAAGTGCGAACAGCTAAAGCAGCATATATATACCGAGATAGCGAGTCTTAGTGTCGAAGCATATGTTACCGCCGAACCGGTTTCGTTTGATGAGCGGACTACCGGACAACACAAAGTACTTAAACAATCGGAGCAGTGGGGTGACCTGTGGGACTGCGGATGGTTTCACCTAACAGGAACAATTGACAAAGCGTGGCGGGATAAGCAGCTGACATTATATCTTGATCTAAACGGAGAGGCTTGTGTATTTGATAAGACAGGCTGTCCGGTTAAGGGAATGACCACAAACAATTCTCGGATGGTTCCTACCCTTGGAAACGTGGGTAAAAACATCTACGACATACCTAGAGGAGAAGTAGAGGACGGTAAGGTTGATATATGGGTAGAGGCTGGTTGTAACGACCTGTTCGGAGAAAAGCTGGGAATTGTCAATAGAGCGGTCATAACCCACCGTAATGAGAAGCTAAGAGAGCTTTACTATGATGTGGCAGTGCTTGAAAATCTGCTAAGCGTTCTTAATGAAAACACTGCGCGGTATCATAAGATACTATCGGGACTTACAAGGGTTACGTTAATGATTAATACCTTTTCCGAACAAGAGGCTTGCGAGGGATTGAAGATAACAAAAACTCTTCTAGCTCAAAGATCCGGACAGACAGACTTTTACATAAACGCACTGGGTCACGCGCATCTTGATCTTTGCTGGACATGGCCTAAGCGGGAAACAATCAGAAAAGCGGCTCGAACCTTTTCGACAGTACTTTACCACATGGACAGATACCCCGACTATGTATTTGGTGCAAGCCAGATTCAGCTGTATGAATGGATGGAGGAGCGCTACCCGGCACTGTTTGATAAGATAAAGGTCCGAATAGACGAAGGCAGGTTTGAAGTTCAAGGCGGCATGTGGTGCGAAAGCGATCTGAATGTGACGGGTGCAGAGAGCTTAGTAAGACAGTTTTTATACGGTAAACGCTATGCTAGGGATAAGCTAGGTAAGGATGTTCGCGTATGCTGGCTGCCCGATACCTTTGGTTACACCGGCTCATTCCCGCAGATTATGAAACAAAGCGGGATTGATTATTTCTGCTTACAGAAGATTGTAACTAATGTCGCATACCGCAAATATCCGCACGATACCTTCATGTGGGAGGGCATTGACGGTACAAGGATTCTC
>CAYSTR010000134.1:0-6962 GCA_964433745.1 uncultured Oscillospiraceae bacterium
ACCACTAGCCGGCGCACATTCTCGAATACACCAAGTGGACGGATAACCACCCCCATACCCTCCGGCAGACAGTCAAGATACCTTGAAAATCCGTCAAAGCACCAACGCCCGGGTTTCCTCCACGGATACTGCTGGAACGCTTCCCTTGATGTGATAACTCCGTCATTGGAATTAAGCCACTCACGCCTGCCGCCCTTATTGTTTACCCCTGTATCGTCCGCAACGAGACAATCGGTCTGCACAAGTCCGCTGTCCGGCGTGAAGTTTACATAGTCATGGCACAGATTGTGATAAAGCGCAACCTCTGCTTCCACGCTGTATGGGGTCTCCATTAGCTTTTCAATAACAGTTCGCTCCACAAACAGCTCGTAGAACGGTACTCTATCCTGCTCCACACCGCCATTTAATGCTGTGAGAAGCTTTTTATAATTGGGAGCCTTTTTTTCGCTTATCTCTTTTGGTATTAGCATTCTATCTACCTTTTCTCTTAAAGATAGGCATATCTATAGGTATACCGCCCTTTTTCACCGATTCCATGGAGACAGGATAGATACACGACCAACTAACCGCATCGTAGATGTCGATGAACGGACGGCGCTTCTCAATAATTGATTCCACAAACTCTTTAAGCACAAAGAAATCCCCGCCGCCGTGACCTAGCTGTCTTGCATCGGCCATATGCTTTACCCATTCCGGATGTTCGTATTTATAGGCGTGCTTGTACATGTTGTCCCATTTTTCAGCTGTACCGTCCGAATTTTTCGAGCTGACACCGTCCACCCACAGAAGACCGTCCTCATCATCATGTCTGCCCGACAGGTAGGACGCGTGCGTACCCTGTAACTGATAGTGAATCATGTTGTGCGGACGCAGGGAGTCTCCGTCAAACCGCAGTATTATAAGCGCTTCGCTTGCACATTCTATCGTAGTAATGGTGGAATCGCCGTAAGCCCAGTACCCTTTTTGCAAAGCTGGATGATTGTCCCCGAATCGCTCCCTTATGAGATTGTTCATGCTCGCATGTCTCGACACGAACGTAGCTGAGCGCACCATCTGATCGGTCTCGGTAATGCCCAGCCATTTTGCGATAGGTCCTAATGAATGTGTGGGGTAGTTGTTGCACCTATCCTTTCGCATCTCCTCACCTCTCCAGGTGACCTCTCCGTTGTCTGCTACACGCAAAGGACGGCAGTCATGCACATATCCTCCCTCGGCATAGGTTATCTCACCGAAGGCTCCTTGATTTGTCATATTGAGAATCATCATGTTCTGGCGCATGTATACGTAGTTTTCTGCCATCATGTACACAAGCCCGGTCTTTTCCACAAGCTCTATAAGCTCTTCCATCTCGGCTATTGTCTTTGCGGCGTATACCTCGCAGAGTACATGCTTACCCGCCAACAGTGCTTTCTTTGTCTGCTGGTAGTGATATTTTATAGGCGTTGCGATAAATACCGCATCCACATCGTCGCTCTCTAGAAGCTCGTCATATGAAAGATACCCTTTTATCTCGGGGAACTCTTTCTTCCACTTCTCGATCTGCTCTCCATCCACATCACATATAGCGGTAAGCTTAACCTTGTCCTCTAACAGCTTTAAAGTGCTGTTAAACGCCTTACCGCGGTTTCCGCCAACAACTGCAAGCTTAATAATACCCATATGCTCTACTCCTTAATTGCCGAACGCAGACTTATCTTTTTGAGCCGCGCCGTAATGAAATATATTAAAATAACACACAATGAGGTAATAACAAAAATAAATTCGTAGCTAGAAAATATCTGAATGATTACACCGTAGATGAGAGAGAGCAGTGAGCCCGTCAGCACCCCTGTAACATTTACGAGAATGATTATATCAAAGCGAATCTCCTGCGGGATTATCTCGTTTGCCAGCCGCACCTTCATCATATTGATAAACAGTGCATACATGCCATAAATACCGTACATGAGAATATAGCTCTGACCTGGTATGAGAATTAACAGGTTAGCCGCTGCCGCACAGGTGAGATATCCCGATATGGTTATGTACCGCCCTACCCTATCCATGCATTGACCAACTATTACAATGAGAACAGCCTGGGAGAAGTAGGATATGAGTGTCACAAACACGGGGTCGATGTTCATACTGTGTCCCCTGTTTAGATAGACAAGTACATATCCTGTAGGTACATTCATAGCGTACACAAGCATCATCAGATACATGAAGCTTCTGACCGTCTTATTCTTAAAATGCACCGCCATGTGCGAAATATAAGTCCGAATGCGTTCAAAGCTCTTGTTTTCTGCTACTATAACATCATCATCCATCGTAAAAAGAACAAAAAATGTGGCAATCATGAATAATGAACCGGCTATTATGTATGTAATTCCGAAATTTACAGGAAACTCCGCTTTGTTTAGCAGATACATCGAAATGAATCCGCCCAAAATCGAACCGGCAGACATTAAGAAGCCTTTAATACCGTAAAACCGTCCGAGTATATTTCCCGGGAAAAGATTAGAAATATAGTTTAGATACATGACAATCGCAAGCTGTGAAATACAAAAAATCAAAAAATAAACAACCAATAGTATGGGTACAAGAAGCGCCGGATTGCGTTCTGCGTACATTGCAAGTACACCGTAAACAATATAACCTATTCCATTTATTTCATATAGAATAAAAAGAGTCTTTTTCGGATGTTCTGCCTTCAGGTTCACTATTCTCGGTAAAAACTGAATGACAACAGGCAGACTGGAGCATATCTGTATGAGACCGAACACAACAGGTTCGCAGTTAAGTCTGTCATAAAATGACGCAATCATAGTAGAAATGTTAATCATTGGATTGCCGAAGGACCATATAAAGTTAAATAGATAGATAAATAACAAGTTGAGCTTTAGCTTGTTTATTTCACGGAAGCTTATATGTGCTTTGAGGTTAGCCATTAATTACCTCTCTAAATATTTCAGATAGCTCATAATTTGTTCATAAGCAAGATTCCAGAAGTGATTATATCATATTCATAAAAAAAGTAAATGTAATTACGTATTTCTTTTTTGACAATTCGTACATTATTAAAAAAGCGTCCGTCCCGGTAATAAAGATCACCGAGACGGACGCTTTCTGTCTTATTTAAGCTATAAAATGTATTGTATACCGTATCTCGCCGGAGTATCCCTCTCGTCCGGCAATTATTAGACCCGACTCCTCTTTAAAGCCGTTATTATACATATTGTGCGCATCGGTAGAACAGGTCTGGTTCTCCACACAGAAAAACGGCATTCCGGGTGGTGTATACGCCACTATATGAGTGAATGATTCATCCGCTAAAAGTGTCACGCGCACACTCCTCTTTTTATAGATTATCTCACTTTCTCTGCCGGTTAGATTAGTATACACTGTATCCACATCCAAACCTCCAAGCTCATGAAGAGTGGATATATCATACTTCGTGCCATGTACGGATAGGAGTTTTCCTGTGGGCAAAAGCTCCGGTGTAGCTTCCATATAAGTCTCGGACGGTAGCTTTAGAAGAGTACCATCCTCACCGTCTAGCTTCATAAAATATGGGTGCAGAGCATACCCGAACGGCAGACGTTCACATTTATTATTCTCAATGCTCATGACAGCGGATACGCTAAGTGCGGTCAATCGGTATGTAATAGCGAAACGGTGCTCAAAGGGAAACGCTTCATACTGCCTTGTACCGGGTTTAAAGTCCACCCAGAGCTTTACCGATACCGCATCCTCCTCGATTAGCGGAGCTTCCGCTGTAAACGGAAGATAGTGTACCAATCCATGCTCGTAGGGGCTTCTCTCGGTTTCGTTGTATCTGTATTCCCTGCCGTCAAATGTAAAAAATCCGTCCCGCACACGGTTGGGTGTGGGATAGAGAATCGGCGTACCTGTATAGTCGTGCGCCTTTATAAGGTTAGGGTCATAGTCAATCACTCTCATGTCATCCGCACCGAATACGCACATATTCGCACCATATTCCGGTAGGATGTGACAAAAGGTGGTATGACCCTCCTTAGTCACAGTTAGACGATACGTTTTTATGCCATGCTCCTCAATTGTATTAAACCCTGTCATGCTTTTATCTCCTCTTCTTCTCATGTATTATATAATTTTGAAGATTAATAAAACGACTTATAGATTAATTATATCTGCGGCCCTCTCCCAGTATTTCTCGGGAATACCGCCGCTTATGTCAAAACCGTCCTTATCTGCAAGCGTTCGGGCCAGTATGACCGCATCCTCCGGGAAGTTCCCCCCCTCCCTCAACAGTCTGACGACCGCTCTTGACCAGATGGGTGCTTTTTGCATTAATCCGCTCTTATGAAACTCCGCAACAACCGCTTCAATGTCATAGGACACGTTCATAAGTGAAAACTCCGCTTGTCCGCCTTTAACCGTCATGAGCATATATTGCGCATCAGTCTGTCCGTTTATGGGAGACCCCACACTGCCGGGATTGACAAACGTTTTGTTACCGATTGCTCGAACATGCGGCTTGTGCGTGTGTCCGCATAGGAGAACAGTCTCTTTTATCCTCATAAGCCAACTATCCATCAGCTCCTCATTATCTGGTTCAATCGCCTCCCTCTCGGAAGCAGGCGAACCATGACATGCCATAAAAGATAAACCACTCGGCTCATCTAGCATAAACCCTTGTGATATCTGCATGTCCGCAAAAAATGAGAAATTCTCCGGCAAGAGATGTTCATATGTATAGAGAAGCGAACCGGTCTGGGATGAATAGCTCCAGCCGTCATTTTTGTTCTTGTCATGGTTTAACATATACTGCTCACGGTTACCCCTTATAAAAAGCGACTTGTATCGGTTGGCAGCTTGATTTAGCAGCTTTATCGTTCTCTCGGGGTATGGGCAGTCCGAGACATAGTCCCCCAGAAAGACTAACATATCGGGAGACTGTGAGCTTATTCGTTCAAGCACATTCTCAAGAGCTAGATAGTTTGAATGGATGTCGGACAACAGAAAAATCTTCATTTGTATCACCCTTTTATATATTATCTAACACATTTTCCCTTGTCAAGTGCTGTCACTTTACAAGCGGATATACACCATAATCTGCCACCGCCTGTTCCAGTATGTCAAGTGCAACCCGCTCTATGGGCATGTACTGGTCGGGACAGCAAAAATACCCGCCTTTTTCACCCAGCAGCTTTATAGTACTCTTGACGGTAGATTTTATATCGTCCGCACTACCCTCAATAAGCAGCTTTGTCGCTATCCCCCCCAAAAGCGCCATTTTTCCCTGTGTAAGCGAGATAACATCTTCAAGATTATTAGCAGTCGCCTGGATCGGATTGAGAACATCTACCCCAAGCTCCATAAATATAGAAAGAAGCGGTACTATATGTCCGCAGGAATGAAATTGAATGAGCACACCACGGCTTTTATAGAAGCTGAAAAGCCGTCTGTACTCCGGCACAAGAAACTCACGAATAGTCTCCGGACTTAGAATAAGGCTCGACTGTGTACCCAAATCGTCCCCCAAACAAACCATCTCTACACCAACATTTATGTAGTGCTGTGCTATACCGAGCTGAAAATCCATAATACTGTGAAGCACCGACTTAGCATAGTCCGGCTCATTGTAGAAATACTCCATCATGGTTTCCATACCGACGAGCATGTACGACTTCTCCCACAGTGTATCGCGATGTGAGCCGGTCAGAAACATCCTGTCCCTGTCCGGGATTCGCTTTGCACTCTCATAAATACACGAACAGATACGTTCATCATTAGGGTCGGGGAAGCGGTAGCCCGCCAAAGCGTCTGTTAAAGCCAGCGGATTGCCCTTGGGAAATCCCATCACACCCGGATATTCCTTATGCCACGAAGTACCCCATACATCCGTCCACACACTACCTACAGGGCGGTCGTGACCGTCCGGCATTCCTGCATCCGCATAACCCTGATGGTTCACTCCGTGATACTCGGTCATATGGCAAGGTATTGCAGTCTGCACCCTTTGGGGAGCACCGAATCTTATTATTTCTAAAGCATTCTGTTTCTCGTTCAAGCCAGCACATCCTTAATAAACTATAAATGGATTATATCATAGTAACAATAAAATATGTTAACAAAAAATAAATAAACCCGCACACCAAATAAGTTATCGGTGTGCGGGAGTAAGTATTATACCAGTATACCCAGAAGCAGCATCTCTAAAAGTCTTGCATAGATGGGTTCAAGATCCTCCACCGGAAGCGGGTTTTTACCTCTCCCGATCTCGACTGTAAAAGCGGGCTTACGTAAAGCATCTATAAACCAGTCCTTGAACCCGCCGTGTGAGGCTGTGCCTGTCGGATCTGTCAGCTTGTAACCGCACGAGCACGCCAGTATCTCCGCCATTAGCCGCGATTTCTTAGGCGTATTAGCTCCGTATCTCCAGAATATCTCCTCGCCCTGGCTATGAAACGCTATAGCATGACGAATATTGTTTATCAAACAAAACCGACACAATGCCTTGGTCTCCGGCTCGCTTGTAGGGGAGCTGCCTCCGTACTTTGTAGGTCCTGGACCTTCTATACCGTCTGCTATCTCTATCCTTTTAAGCTCATTGAACCCGGCGTTAAAGTTGTGGTTCAAGTCAATGCCTCTGGCATTTGCCTGCCATGTGCTCGTGTCACCGTCACAAATACCTAGGATTCGCGGAGCAAATATTCCCGCAGACGCTGCTCCGTTTTGTGCTATCTCCACGCCGTCCGGATTGACGCATGGGATTATAGTCACGCCTCGCCCGTCAAGTGCCCGCTTTATGTCCATATCCCCCAGCGGCTCACCGCTTTTAATAGCATACGCAAGATCACCTGCAAACCGCAGCATTAAGAGCATTGTAAGCCACTCCAGCCCATGAAATGCAGCTGCATACAGCACGCTCTCTCTGGCTGATCCGAACGTTATTGCAAATAGCCCTCTGCCCAGGACGCTTTTGCCGATGGGATATGCCT
>CAYSTR010000135.1:0-6923 GCA_964433745.1 uncultured Oscillospiraceae bacterium
TTGATAAAAGTGACGAGACCAGAGCACCCTTACCTATCAGCTCCTTGCACCTGGAATAAAGGCGCAGAATGGTGTCCATCATAAGGTGCTGCTTCGGAAGCGGAACGAACGTGTCCACCTTATGGAACGCGTTTTGCTGTAAAAAGCCCAGTCTTATGACGCGTGCAATCTCCAGAATTAGCTTTTGTTCCTCCGGCAGAACGTCCGCGCCGATGAGCTTTACAATGTCCATGAGGCGGCTCTCCTCATGCAGAAGTGAGAGTACACGCTGGCGGGAATCGAGAAAGCTCTCGTTAACATTTTCGGCGTACCAATGGGACAGGTCGTCCAGATACTCACTGTAGCTTAAAGTCCAGTTTATCGCCGGATAGTGTCTTGCGTAGGCAAGGGATTTGTCAAGTGCTAAAAAGCAGCGCACAAACCGCTTAGTGTTCTGTGTGACCGGCTCGGAGAAGTCTGCGCCCTGGGGTGACACCGCCCCGACTATGGTCACCGAGCCCTCGCGGTTGCCGACTGTGCGGACAAAACCCGCCCGCTCGTAGAACTGTGACAGTCTCGACGGCAGGTATGCGGGGAAGCCCTCCTCGGCGGGCATTTCCTCTAGTCGTCCGGATATCTCGCGCAGTGCCTCTGCCCAGCGGGAGGTACTGTCCGCCATTATCGCCACATGATAACCCATGTCGCGGTAGTATTCGGCTATGGTTATACCTGTGTAGATTGAGGCCTCACGCGCCGCAACAGGCATGTTGGAGGTGTTTGCTATGAGCACGGTGCGGTCGGTGAGGGGTCTTCCCGATTTGGGGTCGATTAGGTCTGTGAACTCCTCCAGCACCTGCGTCATCTCGTTGCCGCGCTCACCGCAGCCGATGTAGACGATGATGTCGGCATCGCACCACTTGGCAAACTGGTGCTGTGTCATGGTCTTACCTGTACCAAAGCCGCCCGGTATGGCGGCAGTGCCCCCTTTGGCAAGCGGGAACATGGAATCTATAATTCGCTGTCCTGTTATGAGGGGTTTTGATATGGGCAGACGGTGACCGAGCGGGCGCGGGACGCGGATGGGCCAGCGGGTGAGCATAGTAAACTCCCGCTCAATGCCGTCGTCCGTGACGGCGCGGAGGATTACATCATCTACCGTATATTCACCGTGGGAGGCGGCAAAGGTGACCGTTCCCGAGCGGAAATCCTTTGGAATCATGAATCGGTGCTCGATTAGAGCAGTCTCCGGACAGGTGGCAAAGATGTCTCCGGCGGCTATGTCGTCTCCCTTTTGGACGCGCATGGTGACGTTCCACCTCTTGTCGTTCGGCACACTAGGAAGGTCTGTGCCCTCGCTGATAAACGAGCCGGACAGCTCCTCTACCTTGCGCAGGGGACGCTCTATGCCGTCAAATATGGTGGAGAGTATACCGGGTGCCAACGTAGCGGAGAGGGGGGCGCCCGTCCCGATAACAGGGTCTCCGGGGGACAGTCCTGTAGTCAGCTCGTAGACCTGAATCGTCGTGCGGTGCTCGGATATCGAGATAACCTCACCGACTAGCCGTTTGCCGCCTACATATACCATCTCCTGCATGGAAAACTGGGTCGTGTCCCTGACGGTCACAACCGAGCCGTTTATCGAATATACATGGGATTTGTTGTCCATGAGGTTTACCCCTTAATAAAAAAGTTTAGCAGATTGGAAATAGCTTATTGTAAGACTATATCCTCATGTATACTAAGCCCGCTGCGCTCATAAAAGCTCTCGCGGGACTTTTTAAGAGCACTGTCTAAGGTATAATCGGCTATGAGCCGCCCTGTGACTATCTTTACGCCGCCTATACTTATCCCGCTTACCGGCTCTGCCTTAATCCTCCCGCCGCAAGCCAGACTAAAAAGTGCCACGTCCTGTTCCCTTAGCTGTGCGGTATAATCCTCCGCGCTGACAGAGGTAAGCACCTTGTCCGCAGCGCGGGTAAGATAATCCTTATATGCGCCGGTTTCGGTAAAATCAAAAAGCCGCTTTTTCAGCTGTGAGAAAAATTCGTCCTCTAAAGCCGCCCGGTACTCTAAAAGCTCCTTATGTGCATTAAAGCGTGTACGGCTTAGGCTTTGAAACAGCTCCTTTTGCATGTCGGCAATGCGCGCTTGAATTATATTGTATGCCTCGCCCAGTACCGTCTCCTCGGCGGATTTAAGCTCCTGTTCACGGTAGTCTGACAGCTCGGAGGCTATCATATCCCGCTCTAAAGCGGCGGACTGTTTTATATATTCCTCGAATTGGCGAAGCTTTTCGTCGGTATAAGCCATTATGCTACCTCTTATTACATCAGAATTTAAGACCTATGGCTTCCTTTACATAGCGGCTGATTGAGTCGCCTATCTGCCCTAGTCCGTGACGGTCGGGAATCTCCACCAACAAAGGGCGCTTCCGAGTCAGCTTTATCTCGTAGATAAGCTCGGGGCACAGATCCAAAAGCCGTCTCGTAATGAGCAGCACACCCAGCTCGGGGTCGTCAACCGCCCGCCCGATGCTGTCCTTAACCTCATCTTTAGTGTGGATGACCTCGCCGTCAATCCCCGCCAGACGCATACCCATGTGGGTATCCACATTGTCCGATAGACAATAGAATTTCATATCTTGTTGAGTATGAGGATGGATATGAGAAGTCCGTACAGTGCAACACCCTCGCCCAGTCCCACGAAGATAAGCGATTTACCGAAGGATTTCGGGTTCTCGCTCATAGCCCCGATAGCGGCGGGAACAGAGGCGGCAACAGCGATACCAGCACCGATAGCCGATAGTCCGGTAGCCAAAGCGGCGGCAAGAAAGCCTAAACCGGAGTCACCAGTGGCAGAAGCGGCGGCGGCTTCTGCGGCATATACCGCGTTTCCGGAGAAGAGGATTATACTAATCAGCGCAACACCGAAAAATCCGCAAAGATTTACAATAATTGAGGATCGTACACCGCGGCGGGTACCGCCTGTAGTCACACGCCGGTAGGCGAAGATAAGAGGAACCGAGAGAAATAATAGTGATACCAGCGGCAGAATGAACGTCATGAGCTCCATTGTTAATGTCCCCTTTTTAATGAATATTATTGATAAACAGTGTCCTTAACTGTTGATTGTTTTAAACTCCTTGCCCTCACCCGAGAAGAACCGTCCGAATATCTCGTAGAAATCGAGACGCAGAACCTGTATACCGACAATAAGCCCCTCCATGGCAATGACAAAGAGGTTGCCGATAACCGCCACCACAATGCTGCCCGCACCGTTTACCGAATGGGAGAGCATCATAACCACCATCATCATACCCGCGTGGGAGAGCACAAACCCGCCTACACGCAAAAAGGACATGGTGTTCGTGACAAAGCCCAGAAGCACCTCGAACAGCTCAAAAAAGCCCTCAATGAGAAACCCGCCTATACCGCCCTCCGGGATTAGCTCGCGCCCTCTTTCACCCTCAATAAGATGAGAAAGCGGCTCTTTAAAGAGAATTGCCAGAAGCGGTAGGATGATGAACAAAATTACAAGCCAAGGACTTAGGATGTTCACGCCCGACAGAATGAGCATACCGCCCGCCGCCGCGGCAAACAGATAAAACACCAGTCCCGCTATGCCGTTGTTGGAGAATACCGCCCGCTCCAGATTGTGCTGTCTAAAGCCGATAAAGATGTTAAAGCAGATGGATATGATTATAAGCGTTACGCCGATACCCACTGCCACGCCCAATATGAGGTTAGTGGTGGAGGTCTCCATGACCTTGAGGGGTAGAAACGGCAGTCGCAAAACGTTGTGGAACAGAGGGTCTAGTACCTCCTCAAAGCCAAACACCGAACCGTAGAGGATACCAAAGAATGCACTGGACAGCCCTATTCGCGTCATAATGCGCCCTAAAGCCATGCCCTTTAGCCGGGACAATAGTAATCCGATTAGAGCGATACACAGTCCCTGTCCTAGGTCACCGAACATTATGCCGTACAGAAGCGTGTAGGTTATGGCGATGTAGGGCGTGGGGTCTATGTCCTGATAGGACGGAAGCCCGTACATCTCGACAAACATCTCAAAGGGCTTCATAAACCGGTTATTTTTAAGCCGCGTGGGCGGTGCTACTCGGGGGTCGGAGTCGGGCGGGAGTATCGTGACAGCAATGTCCTGTCCCTCGAAGAGTTCGCTAAAGCGTTTAGCATCGGCGGCGGGGACAAAGCCCTGCATATAAAAGTTGCCGTGGGTGTAGGACACATACCGTCTCAACGCAAAGGAGCGTTCCAGCAGGGACAATTCGTGCCACATAATCGAGAGCCGGTTGTGTTCTGTCTTACACAGAGCCGCAAGCTCATCGTTTACCGCCTTCAGCTTCTTCTCTGTGTCGCTTATATCGGCAGTCAGCCTCGCTTCCGCTACATCGGGGGTGTCGTGGATATAGTCCGGTACACGCAGTCGCTCAAAGTAGAGTGTGGAGAATATCTCGTCTATCTCATCGGCATACTGGATGGGTGAAAAGTACACGCCCCAGTAGTAGTGCTTGTCGGAGTCCAGTGTGATAAAGAGGTAGGGTTTGTCGGAAAAGTAGGATAGCTTAGGGTAGCTGTCCGCCGGCAAGCGTCCGAATCTTATCTTAATGTATTCGCACGAAAAAATCTCGTCAAAGCTTACGTCAAGATCTTTAATGTGCTTTAGATATGTCTTTGCCTGGTTGAAGTTATCTAGAAGCCCCTCTAAAAGCTGTCTCTGTGCGTTTAAAGAGGTAAAATGCCGCTCTAAAGAGGACAGGTACTCAGATATTATCGTACCCATTAATTCTGTGGATATGGCATTCTGGCAGGAGACACATTCATTCGTCTCAAACCCCAGATCGCAGAACATGGCATCCGCCTGTGACGCAGAGCCTTCCTCCGTGAAGTAGATACCGGCTACCTCCCCCGCGTGTTCGATTAGCGGGATGAACACATAGGGAAAGGGTGCGTTGGGGTCGGGCTTTTTATCGGCTGGCATTCGCCCCGTTCTTAGAACGACCGAGCTAAGGGAGTATACCCCCGAAAATTCATCGCCCAGATGGCGAAGCAGCTCTTGCAGTGCGGTCTCCGCGTCGCAAAGGGGAGAACCGGATAAGCACAACGATTCGGGTTTTATCCCCGCCTTGACTGTAATATCGTTGAGAGCCGCAAGAGGTGCGGAAAAGGGGTTGTCGTAAGCTCCCCCGGAATCGGCGTTTGCACCGGGTGCTTCGGGATGGAATATCCCGCTCGAGACACAGGTACCGATTGCACGGTCAAGCCCCGATACCCGCCCCGATATATTTACAAGATTTAGTTTTTGGATGGACAAGGAGGCTACACCACTTTTCGTCAGAATAGGTGACAATGGGCACGTGCCCTATAGAATCAACAGCTTCTCAATCTCTGCCGGGGGCATACCGTAACGCACACCCTCGATGATATATATAATATTATCTACCTCGGTTTGCAGGAGTATCATGTAGCAAACCAGTGCCACAGACGGATATACCGTCGTGCGCATGAGCCGCCGGCACATCTGATAGAGCGCCCGCTCGGTAAAGTGCTCGATAAACTCGCTGTCCGAGAGATACTCGCGGTAACCGGTAGTTTTCAGCTCCTTGATAAAGGATGCACCATCTGGGGTTTCGGTCAGCGCGTTCAGCCGCTGCTTGGACAGCCTGTAGTAGTACGGGTAGATATGTGTCTTTATCTCTGCCGGGGATTTTGAATAATACTCTTTTAGCCTATATATGGTGCTGAGATTAATTAGCTCCGCCTGCATAAAAAAGAGCTTTTCAAGAGATTTTCTCTGGCTGCCGCCGAAGTGCTTTGCTATAAAGGTAAACAGCCGTTCATAGTAAAACCTAAGCATAGCGGTCTCACATGCGGGGATATCTATATGCTCACCCTCACGCGGACGAAAGGGCTTTAGCACCGCCGCGTAGGGCGTTTGTAAAAGCGCATGTATGAGTTCGTTAAAGGTCGTGACCTTTGTCAGCTCCATGAGGTCAAATGAGGCGTTATCCATAAAATATGCGGGAAGCGACAGAATATACTTTGATGTGTTTCCGGCATTTATAAGCTTTAGAATTAACAGTATCTGGTCTATCTCGGCCTTGCCGTAGAGGTATCGGAAAAAGCTGTCATTGCCGCTGAAATCGTATATACACAGGTGATAATAGCGAAAAAAAAGCTCCTTTCGCAGCAGCGTTTCCAGCTGACCGCGATGGATTAAGGACTCGCGTATCCCCGCCAGCGCTTCCGAATAGGCGGTATCGTGCAAAAGGTATCCCGAAATCTCCGCCACTGACTGCTTACGAGCCAGAACGGAGAAATCATCGGGCATAAGCCGCTTGCCGTACATTGCCGCCGCCTTTGCGGATATGGCCTTGCCGGACATTCCCGAAAGCAACGCTGACTCCCCCTAAATCGAAGTAATTTCGCTGAAAAGCTCGTCTAAAAGGCGGGCTGTATTTTTATCGAGCGTAGCTTTAAGACGCTCCTTCTGCTGTTTATTATGCGCTTCTATCTGGTCGCAGGTAGTTTTCTGGTATTCGGCGTTGGAGGCTTTTAGCTTCTCTAGTCGCTCCTCTGCTTTTTTCATATATCTGTCGTGCAGCACTCGTTTCTGCCGTGATATCTCCTCGCGTTCCTCGAGATCGTGCTCACGCGCTTCACTTACCGCCTCACGGGCGTGTTTATCCATATATACCAGTTGTTTTATTGTATTAGCCATACTGCACCCCCTACATATAATATACCTATTATTTGGTTATTGCAATAGATAATACAAAGAATTATACTAATTCCAGAAAATATTTATTGTATATTTTAAAAATGCTACAGCACTATTAACTTAATTTTGAATTAAATCTTAAATTAATCTTAAAATAATTAATAAAACATTTTCAGAATTGTAATTTAAAAATAAATGATCACCTA
>CAYSTR010000136.1:0-6917 GCA_964433745.1 uncultured Oscillospiraceae bacterium
CCGTATCACACATCCGCGTGATACGGCTTTTTTCAGCTTAGGACGTACACATCCACATACTTAACCTCAAAAAGCACGCTTTCAAGATATGATTCAAAGAATAAATCAATCCCAGTGCGCCCGTCCATGAGCCCTGTGCCGGTATCCGCTGCTATGGCGTAACCATAAATAAAGCTTCCGTCCTCTGTTCTGATATAGAGCGTAGAGCCGTATGGGATGACATTGGGGTTGACCGCCACATGCCCCACCCTAGCCTTCAGTCCGCTGGCAGTACCTGCTCCGGGGCGGGCACTATAGGCTGTCGCCTTGACACCCTTATACACCTGGCTGTACTGTACGGGGATACCGTTCTCGTCCATCTCAACATAGAAGTCGGGATAGATATCCGATACCGCCACATTTGAGCCTACAAGCGTCACCTGTTTCTGCGCCGGACGCAGTACGCGGGTGCTCACCATGTCAGATTCCGCCAGCTCACCGTCGATATAAAGCTTATGGTGGATAATCTCGAGCGTACCCTCTTCACCGTACGAGAGGACGCGCTGTCTGCCGCTTCGCAGCAGCGGAGTGAGCTTCTGCTCCTCTTCAAAGGGGATATCCTCGGTCGTGATGGTTTCGACGTATTCGACACGGTTTATTATTATCTCTGTGCGGTCAAATACCAGCTCAGACAGCTGCATATTTATGAGATCATCATCGTCTATGACAACCTCCGCCAGCAATAGAGCATCGGCAACCGTACCCTCGGTCATATAGACACGGCGGCGCTCACCGTCACACACAACCGAAACAGGGAAAGCCTTTTTAATCTCCAGAACACCAATCTGGCTGCCTACACCCTGAACAATCACCTTGTCGTATGCGGAAACATCAAAGCCTTGCTCGTGCATAAAGCCGGCAATATCATTGTTTACCGTATAGAATGTCTCTACGGCGTCATCCCTATAGACATAGATCAGATTGATCGAGGATGCAACAAACACAAAAATGCCGATAAATGATACGATCAATAAGACAAGCGATAGGGTTCTGCCCTGGGTCACACGCAAAAAAGCATATATGCCTCTTTGTGCTTTATCCATCAGCAAACTCCTTTTTGCAGGAAGATTTGGAAACGGAATACCCGTTCCCACAGAGGATTATTGCCAATATATGCCATTTTATACAGATATTGGACAATGACCCCCTGCTACATAATATTCCTACTCGGTTATGCTAATACCCTTATCCTTTAAAATGACATCATGGGAACCGCCCTCCACGATGCTTGTGGAGGATACAAGCGTTATCCGTGCGTTCTTTTGCAAATCGGGTATACTCATTACACCGCAGTTGCACATGGTCGAACGTACCTTGGACAGGGTCTGGTTAAGGTTATCCTTTAGTCTGCCCGCATAGGGTACGTATGAATCCACGCCCTCCTCAAACGACAGACGGTTCGAGCCTCCCATATCGTAACGCTGCCAGTTGCGCGCTCTGTTCGAGCCCTCACCCCAGTACTCCTTGACAAAGTTACCGCCTACCTTTAGCTTGAGTGTGGGGCTTTCGTCAAACCTAGCAAAATAGCGCCCTAACATGATAAAGTCCGCACCCATGGCAAGCGCCAGCGTCACATGATAGTCGTGTACGATACCGCCGTCCGAGCAGATAGGGACATATATACCTGTCTCGGCAAAGTATTCGTCCCTCGCCTTACTTACCTCAATGAGCGCCGAAGCCTGACCGCGTCCGATACCCTTTTGTTCGCGTGTGATACAGATAGAGCCGCCTCCGATACCCACCTTGACAAAGTCTGCCCCCGCTTTAGCAAGGAACAAGAAGCCCTCTCTGTCCACCACATTACCGGCACCAACTAGCACCTTTTGTCCGAAATTAGTCTTAATATAATGAAGCGTAATGCGCTGCCACTCGGTAAATCCCTCGGAGGAATCGATACACAGTATGTCCGCGCCCGCCTTGACAAGCGCCGGTACACGTTGCTCATAGTCGCGGGTGTTAATCCCCGCTCCTACGACATAGCTTTTGTTTGCATCTAATAATTCGTTTATGTTCTCCTTGTGGGATTCATAGTCCTTGCGAAAAACGAGGTATTTCAGCTTTCTGTTTTTGTCGATAAGCGGCAGGGTATTAATCTTGTTGTCCCAGATTATGTCGTTTGCCTCTTTAAGGGAGGTGTTGTCCGGCGCACATATGAGCTTATCAAAGGGGGTCATAAAGTCGCGCACCTTTGTGTCCATCGTCATGCGGCTGATACGATAGTCACGCGAGGCAACGATACCCAAAAGCTCTCCGTTGGGCGAACCGTCATGTGTCACGGCAACGGTGGAATGTCCTGTCCTATCCTTTAATTCAAGGATGTCTGCCAGGGTGGCATCGGGTAGTATGTTTGCATCCGAGGTGACAAAGCCCTTTTTATAGTCCTTGACACGCTCAACCATCATAGCCTCGTTCTCTATGGACTGTGAGCTGTAGATAAAGGCTATGCCGCCCTCCTTAGCCAGAGCTATCGCCATTTTGTCGTCCGAGACCGACTGCATGATAGCGGAACACAGAGGTATGTTCATGTAAAGCGGTGCTTCCTCGCCGCGGCGAAACCGTGCCACCGGTGTACGCAGGCTGACATTTGCGGGAATACATTCAGTGCCGGAGTAGCCGGGGATTAAGAGGTATTCTCCAAAGGTGCGGGAGGGCTCCTCGTAGTAGAACGCCATGTTATCAGGTCCTTTCTGCTATATTATTTTATCACCCAAGTCGTAGGGCGTTTGCTGATATACGCAGTGATTAAGCCAGTTAGTGTAGAGAAGATTTGCATGACCGCGCCAAATGTGGGGCGGGGTTTTAGATGTGTCATTATCGGGATAGTACCCCTTTGGAATCTCAATGGGCAGACCCTTTGATACATCGCGCTCATACTCGTTTTTCAATGTGTCGCGGTCATATTCCGGGTGTCCTGTCATGTAGAAGCTTCTGCCGTTTTTATCCGCAATGAGAAATGCCCCCGCCTCGTCCGAAACGGCAAGGAGCGTCAGCTGCGGATGATCTCTTATGTCATCGAGCGCAATGGAGGTATGGCGTGAGTGGGGTGCATAGAAAAACTCGTCAAACCCGCGCAGGATGGGGTGGGTGAGGTTTAAAGCCTCGTGTCGGAATATACCGAACATCTTCCCATCCAGCGTATACTTCTCAATACCGTAGTGCAGATAAAGTCCCGCCTGTGCTCCCCAGCAGATGTGAAATGTGGAGTAGACATGCTTTTTAGACCACAAAAGCACCTCCTTGAGCTCGCGCCAGTAGTCCACCACCTCAAACTTCAGAAGCTCCACCGGAGCGCCTGTCACTATCATGCCGTCAAAATACAGATGACTTATGTCCGAAAAGGTGTTGTAAAAGCTCACAAGGTGCTCCGACGGGGTGTTTTTCGATTCATGTGTCTCCATTTGAAGAAGCGTTATGTCCACCTGCAAAGGGGTATTACTCAGTACCCGCAGAAGCTGTGTCTCGGTCTCTATCTTCTTGGGCATAAGGTTTAGAATAAGTATCTTTAGCGGACGAATGTCTTGATGTAGCGCCCGGTTCTCGGTCATTGCAAAGATGTTTTCCCGCTCAAGCGTCTTTAGTGCCGGGAGACTGTCGGGTATCTTTATCGGCATAAGCGCACCTTCCGTTTTTCTATAGTATAAAGGGCGAACATCGTTCGCCCTAAACTACTAATAACTAATAACTATTTCCTATTCGCTAATCGCTACCGCAACCGCACAGGCAACTGTAGCACCAACCATGGGGTTATTACCCATACCGATGAGACCCATCATCTCAACGTGTGCCGGTACGGACGATGAGCCTGCAAACTGAGCGTCACCGTGCATACGTCCCATGGAGTCTGTAAGACCGTAGGAAGCAGGACCTGCTCCCATGTTGTCCGGGTGCAGAGTACGCCCTGTACCGCCGCCCGATGCAACCGAGAAGTAGGACACACCGTTCTCGTACGACCACTTCTTATAAGTGCCCGCTACCAGGTGCTGGAAGCGTGTGGGGTTTGTGGAGTTTCCGGTGATTGATACATCCACCTTCTCAAGCTTCATGACAGCCACGCCCTCTAGTACATCGTTACAGCCGTATACGCGCACCTTGGATTTTTCGCCCTCCGAGAAAGCCTTTTCCTTGATTATCTTCAGCTCACCAGACTCAAAGTCATAATCTGTCTCCACATAGGTGAAGCCGTTTACGCGGGAGATAATATACGCAGCATCCTTGCCAAGACCATTTAGTATAACACGCAGCGGCTCTTTTCTAGCCTTATTGGCGGTTCTTGCGATACCGATAGCACCCTCCGCCGCCGCAAACGATTCGTGACCGGCTAAAAAGCAGAAGCATTTTGTCTCGTCACGCAGGAGCATAGCGCCTAGGTTACCATGACCCACACCGACATTACGCTGCTCTGCCACCGAGCCGGGGATACAAAACGCCTGTAGTCCTAATCCTATAGCTTCCGCTGCGTCTGATGCTTTCTTTATGCCCCTTTTAATGGCTATGGCTGTACCTAAGGTATACGCCCATACGGCATTTTCAAACGCTATAGGCTGAACACCCTTAACAATGGCCTCAACATCTATCTTTTTGGAGAGGCATAAATCGCGTGCTTCCTCCAGGGAGGCAAAGCCGAACTCCTTTAAGGATTTATCGATAGTCTTTTGCCGTCTCTCTTTTCCCTCAAACTGTGCCATATTTTTCCTCCTCCCTTATTCTTCACGCGGATCGATATACTTCGCCGCTTCTTTAAATCTGCCGTAGTTAGAGAGGTTCTTCTCGTACGCCTCTCCCGGTGTCTTGCCGTGACGGATATCCTCGAGCATCTTACCTACGCGTACAAACTCGTAGCCGATGACCTCGCCGCCCTCATCCAGTGCCAGCTTAGTGATATAACCCTCTGCCATTTCAAGGTAGCGCACACCCTTGTGCTTGGTGGAGAAGATTGTACCTACCTGCGAACGAAGCCCCTTACCTAAATCCTCAAGCCCCGCGCCTACAGGCAGTCCGTCCTCGGAAAAGGCGGTCTGGCTTCTGCCGTACACAATCTGTAAAAACAGCTCGCGCATAGCCACATTTATAGCATCGCACACAAGATCTGTGTTTAATGCTTCAAGAATAGTTTTACCTGTGAGAATCTCACCCGCCATAGCGGCAGAATGGGTCATACCGGAGCAGCCGATGGTCTCAACCAGCGCCTCCTCAATTATGCCCTTCTTTACATTGAGGGTAAGCTTACATGCGCCCTGTTGGGGAGCGCACCAGCCCACACCGTGGGTAAGCCCCGAAATGTCCTTAATCTCATATGCCTTGACCCAACGTCCCTCCTCGGGAATGGGTGCCGGTCCGTGATGCGGCCCCTTGGCCACACTGCACATTCTTTCAACCTCATGCGAGTACTGCATAGTATCCTCCTTTATTGTTTGTTATGTGAAGCAAACTTTTATGCGTGCTGTGGAAAATCAGTGCTGGTGAGGATTTTGCAAATTATATCTGTCACCTGTTTTACTTTTTCCATAGATAGCGAACATGCACGGTATAAAATTATGCTTTGGCTGGCTGTGAATAACTTTTCGGGTCTAACTAAGCTATCGGTCATTAGCTGACCGTTATTATAATCGCCCTTAAAAACTGCGACAGCATATTGGTCTGCGTTTGAAAACCGACTGGTTATTTAACAAAGAATTAAATCTTCTCCGCCAGTTTCTGCCAGTACAAGCGCCGGCCTGCGTTTGGAAGCAGTGAGATCCGAAAAGGGAAATGGGATAACCACGATATCGCCCCTTACAAATCTTTCCACGCTTTATCCTCCTGTTCGGTATTCCAATACTTACCTAGAGCAGCTTCAGACATGAGCATGGTTTCAGAGGCAATTTTTAAGTGCCTTGTCTTTATAAAAGAGATAAAATCCAACACCTCTTCATAGCATTCGGCAGGTAATGTATCAATCTCTCTTAATAACTGTACTCTCTGCTCTATATTAACCACTCCTAACAGGTTTTTAGTGGAAACTACTTACCAAAACATATCTCCATAGTATCCTTGGCGATGGTCAGCTCCTCGTTAGTCGGGACAATCAAAGTACGCACCTTTGCACCGGGTGCGGAGATATCCTTTTCCTTACCGGAAAACTCCACATTCAAGCCCTTATCTATCAGGATACCGAAGAAGCCCATATTCTCACAGACCTCCTCACGTAAAGGAGCAGAGTTCTCGCCGATACCGCCGGTGAACACTACAGCGTCCAGACCGCCCATAGCGGCAGTATATGAGCCGATATACTTCTTTATCTGATAACGAAGCATCGTCCCCGCCAGCTTTGCACGGACATTACCCTCCTCGGCAGCCTTTCTCAAATCGCGGTCATCGCTGGTCAGACCGGATATGCCAAGGTAGCCGCATTTTTTATTGAGATAATCATTCATCTCTTTAAATGTCATGCCCAATTTGTCGCCCATATATACAACGACAGACGGATCAATACCACCCGAACGTGTTCCCATGAGTACACCGTCTAAAGGAGTAAAGCCCATGGAGGTGTCAACGCATTTTCCGCCGTCCACGGCTGTAATGGACGAGCCATTGCCCAAATGGCAGGTGATAATCTTCAAAGACTCTTTAGGTTTACCTAAAAGCTCTGCCGCACGTCCGCTGACATAGCGGTGTGATGTTCCGTGGAAGCCATAGCGGCGAACATGGTATTTCTCGTAAAATTCGTAGGGTACTGCAAACATGTAAGCCTTTTCGGGCATGGTCTGATGGAAGGATGTATCAAACACAACAACCTGCGGAACCGACTTGTCCATGACATTGCGGCAGGCTCTGAGCGCCTGAACATGCGCAGGATTGTGAAGCGGAGCTAAATCTGAAATCTCCTCGATGGAGTTTAT
>CAYSTR010000137.1:0-6915 GCA_964433745.1 uncultured Oscillospiraceae bacterium
GCTGCCGAGTATCGGATAACCCATATTAAAATGATAGAGAAGCATGAGCGGAGAGGTTTTCCCGCCCTCGTTTGTTACAGTATCAGAGAAGCTAAAACCGTTTACCCCATACCGGGCGGTAAAGCTACGCTTTATTGTTAAATTTTCCGCAAATAGCCGTGTCTGCCGCATTGTGCCGGACATATTCGCCACAGGCTCTCCGTTTTCATATGTAATCTCGCTTACATAACTCTCGGCAGGGGTATTACCGATAGAACCATGCAACCCCTGCTCCACACCGTCAACTTCCGCCGGATTCCCAATGTTTGTAAGCCCGCAGGTGGTGAGAAAGCCGCCGTAAAAGCTCTTTAAAAATCCCAGACCCACGCTGTCATAGTATGCGGGTGCTACCAGTCCGCAGGAAGAGACAAATCCCATATTTATACCCTTATAGCTTAAATAGGGGATATCCATACATCGGTCAGGCAGAACCGTAAGCCCCAGACCGTTCATAGTACTAAGCTCACAAGCGCGCATATTATCCGCCTTGCCGCCAACCAACCGTACATCCCTAAGATTAAACACCTGTGATACATTGCCTATGTATGCTCTGCTTTTACGATAACTCATGAGAATACCCCCATTTTATTTAAATTCGGCGTGGGTAGTGGACACGGCATATGCACCCGCACCCAATACCGCCATAATATCCGCTTTACTTCTTATAAGCCCACCTGCAATGACCGGTATGCTCGTAAAACTAACCAGTTCTTCTATCACACGCGGCAATATCCCTGGAAGTATCTCGATGGCATCCGGCACACAGTCGTTAATGTGCTTTTTCATCGCTTCAAGGGACAGAGAATCTATCACAAAAAAACGTTGAACCGCTATTAACCCCATATCCTTTGCGGCGCGTAAAAGACCCGGCTTGGTGGAAATAATACCATCCGCACCGGTGGTCTCCTTTAAAAAGCGCACTGCTATCTCCTTGGGGGTGAGACCGTCAATGAGGTCAATGTGGACAATAACCCGCTTTTTGAATGCTTTTATTCGGGACACCAATACCGATATATTCATAATGTCCCCGAACAAAAGAAATACCAGCTCACCGTCAAACTCCGACAGCCGCTCTAAACTCTGTTCGTCCTTTACCGCTGCAATAACCGGACAGTTTTCCAATATCTCCCGAAATATCACCATTATTTCCCCTTTAGCTCGTTTATGACCTCACGCATGACGTCAATAGGTGACTGTTTATTAAGCTTTACGCTCACATGCGGACGGTTTCCGGCGCTGACCATGACACGTCCGCGCATTGAGGCAAACAGTGCACCCAGCATGTTCATATCAAGTGACTCCATAAAGAATAGGAGCTGTCCGTTCTTCTGGCTGATCTCGGAAATACCCAGCTTCGCAGCACTGTTTCGCAGAAGCGCAACGTCCACAAGCCCCTCTACCGACTCTGGTATCTCACCGAACCGGTCGATAAGCTCGTCTAGGACATCCATTTTATCCTCATCCGAAGAAACGGCGGCAATCTTCTTATAGATATCAATTCTCTGTGAAAGGTTTTCAATATATTTATCCGGGATGTGTGCCTCTATCTGTATATCCACAGAACATTCAAGACTGGGCTTGACCGTCTCTCCCCGCTCCTCCAATACCGCATCAGACAAGAGCTTCAGATACAAATCGTACCCGACAGAAGCCATGTGACCGTGCTGCTCGCCGCCTAAAATATTACCTGCGCCGCGTATTTCTAGGTCACGCATGGCTATCTGGAAGCCCGAACCGAACTTTGTAAACTCTCGTATAGCAGTAAGACGTTTAGAAGCAATCTCTGTGAGCACCTTATCCTTTTTAAAGGTGAAGTAGGCATATGCACGTCTGGACGAACGTCCTACACGCCCCCTAATCTGGTATAGCTGAGACAGTCCCATTTTATCGGCGTCCTCTATAATGAGGGTATTGCAGTTGGACACATCCACACCCGCCTCGATGATGGTAGTACAGACTAATATTTGAAGCTCACCGTCCAACAGGTTTCGCCAGATATCCGAGAGCTGTTCCTCGTTCATACGTCCGTGAGCAGTGGCAATCTGTGCGTCGGGTACCAGCTCTCGTAGCTTTCCCGCACACGTCTCTATAGTGTCAATACGATTGTGCATATAAAACACCTGTCCGCCGCGCCTTAGCTCCCGGCGGATTGCATCGCCGATAATTCCCCAGTCATGCTCCAGCACATATGTCTGCACAGGGTGGCGATTCTGGGGAGCTTCCTCTATGGTGGACATATCACGTATACCGGACATAGCCATGTTCAGCGTTCTGGGTATAGGGGTAGCCGTAAGGGTCAGCACGTCTATCTCCTTGTACTTCTCCTTTAGCTTCTCCTTGTGTGCGACACCGAAGCGTTGTTCCTCATCCACGATGCAAAGTCCAAGATTCTTAAACTGGATATCCTTTGATATAAGGCGGTGCGTACCGACAACAATGTCAATCTCGCCCGACTTTAGCTTCTTAATTATCTTTTCCTGCTCTTTAGACGAACGAAAGCGCGACAGCAGCTCCACATTCACAGGAAATGCCCCCATACGCTTCAACAACGTCTGGTAGTGCTGCCATGCCAGAATCGTGGTAGGCACAAGAATAGCGCACTGCTTCGAGTCCAGCACCGCTTTAAATGCACCGCGCAGTGCCACTTCAGTCTTGCCAAAGCCTACATCACCGCACAGAAGCCTATCCATCGGTATAGGACGCTCCATGTCACTTTTAATCTCCTCGATGCACCTAAGCTGGTCATCGGTCTCCTCATAATCAAAATGATCCTCGAACTGACGCTGCCATTCGTTGTCGGGCGAGTAAGCAAAGCCCTTGGCATTCATACGGGCGGCATAGAGCTTTATCAGCTCCTTTGCCATGTCCTTGACCGCTGCTTTGACCTTTTGGCGTGTCTTTTGCCACTCGGCAGAATTTAGCCGGTTGAGCTTGACTGCACCGTCCTCCTTAGGACCTATATATTTAGTTACCAAATCGAGCTGTGTGACCGGTACATACAAGACATCCGTACCTGCGTAGCGTATCTTTATATAGTCCTTGGCTACTCCTTGCATCTCCAGCTTGTGTATGCCCTCAAACACACCTATGCCGTTGGACACATGCACGACAAAATCCCCCGGAGAAAGGTCGGACAGGCTCTTTAGGCGCTCCCCCTGCGTCTTGTTCCGGCGCGCCGAACGCTTCTTTTGCGCCTGCTCCACATTGGTGTGTGTTATGACCGCCGTGTGCATGAGCGGATACTCGAATCCAGAGGACAAATACCCCTCCATGACATACACATGCCCGAAGCTCAACGTCTTGGGTGACTGTACAAAATCAGCCTGTATACCTTTTTTTAGTAGATCAGCCGCTAAAGCTGTGGCAAAACGTTTAGTACCCGCCATGACAATGACACAGTACCGCCGTGCCAGCAGCTCGCCTACCTCTTCAAGCAGCGTATTAAACTCGCCGCTCCATGGGGATATGGTGTGTACTGTTACCGAGCAGAGAAATTTTATGGGTATATCATTCACAGAGCGTGCGAATGTATCCAAAAGCACACTGTTGTTTCCCAGTATATTCATCGCCTCACCGTAGTCTAAGGCAAAGCGTTCCTGTCCCTTTGAGAGAATACCCTCCTCAAACAGCACCTTGATATCCTCATGATGCTGCCAGAGAAAGCCGTTCATCGATTCCTTTACTGCGGCAAATTCCGATACGAATATTAAACCATCCTCGATATAGGAAGCCAGCGTGTTCATGCGCTCGCTGGCGTACGGAAGATAGCGGTCAAACGACGCAAGCTCCACACCAGCGCGCAGTTTCTCAATATCCTTTGTTAGATGCGCCCGTACCGCTTCCGCATTAGAGCGTACGAGCTTTAACCGTTTCTCTAAAAGCTCCGCAAGCGACAGGGTATCGGGGAAGCCCACCTCTCGCGTAGGAGATATTTTTATTGATTTTATAGGTTCAATACGCCGCTGTGATTCCAGCTCAAATACAGCAATACTGTCAATCTCGTCCCCAAAAAACTCGATTCGCACAGGATTTGGTGCATCCGGCGGAAAGATATCGAGTATCCCGCCGCGCAGTGAAAACTGAGACACGCCCTCAACCTGGGGACGTCTGACATAACCCGCTTTGACAAGTCTCCCTACAAGCTGTTCTGTTCCGCCGTCATACTTACCGTCTAATAAAAATGTCTCATCCAAAAAAGCTGTCTTTGATATGGTCAGCTGTAAAAACGCCTCGGCAGGTGCGACGATTACCGAAAGCTCACCCGACAGTATGCGCCCTAACACCGATATTCTGGCGTGTTCGTACTCGAGAGATACACTGTCCACGTCGCGGAAGGTAAACTCTCGTACAGGATAGAGCGCTGCCGTCTGTTTCCCCATCATCGTGTTAATATCCGAGCACAGGCGCTGTCCCGACACCTCGTCCGGCACAAGCACAAGTCCCTTTTTCCCGGTGCCCTCAATCAAAGCGGCGATAAACTGTGCCTTGTTCGCCGGGGACAGTCCGGTTACGTCCGCAGGCAGATTTTTAGCCCCTACTGCTTTCAGTAAGGAGCTAAATTCCGGCATATGCTCTAAAATGTGTGTGAAGATGCCTATGGGATGTCACCTCTTATTGTTAGTGTAAACTAAAAGCTAAAAGTGTAAAGTGAAAACCAGTAAGTTCAAAACCTCGTCTCCAACTCGTCCGCAGACGATAGCTTTTCACTTTTAGCTCTTAGCTTTTAGTTTTTTAAATCCTACTGTGTTATCCCCTCAAACAGCTTCCATGGATTTATGAAGAAGTTGTATATACGTGCTTCAAAGTGCAGATGCGGACCTGTCGAGAATCCGGTGCTGCCGACCTTGCCTATCTCCTGACCTTTAGTCACAACATCGCCCTCTTGCACATTTAAGCTGTCCATGTGATAGTACCACGTCTTTAGCCCCAGACCATGCTCAATAATAACCGTGTTGCCTGTAAGCTGTAGGTTCTCTGCGAATACGACCTTACCGTTGTTGGCGGCAAATACCGGTGCTTTATCGTCCGCCGCTATATCTATACCGCCATGCGTAGACGATTCGGGATCGTCATTTATATACCTCTCCATTGCAAAGGAGGTGGTTATCTCTGCTTCCTCTGTGGGGAAGACAAATTCGCCGTCCCAGTATATCTCATCGTCACCGTTTTGCATGAACTTCGTGACCTTTTGATTGTATTCATTTATCGCCTTTTGGTTGTTGATTGTAGAGGACGATAGCTCATCGTCTATCTCCAGACGCTGTATCTCGAACTCAGTATCCTTTACAGTGACAGTAAAGCGCTTCTGATACTCACCGCTTACAACCTCCACATAATAGTCCCCCGCACTGAGTGTAAGACGAACCGGTATAACCGATACAAAGTTACTGCCCAGCTTTGCAATATCCGGATAGTACCGCAGATCAGTGGTAACCTCAAATTCACTGTCCTCCGGGAAATACTTTGCTGTGAGTGTCAGAACATCGCCCTTGTCAACTTCTGTAGATGAAAGCTCGATAGTCGGCTTTAGATTATATATGACGTTTATTGCATAGTTATATATAGCAACCCCGCCGGGAATGAGCTTTTCTGCTTCTATTGTAAAAAGATAGGGCACTCCCGCAAACTCCGGTACAAAGGACTGTGTCTGTGCAATGTCGCACTGGGCAATATCCTTGCCGTCCAGCGTTATGTGTACTGTCGCCTTGACATCCTGTGCAGACAGATTAAATGCCACGTCCGAGCCTGTCTCTATGAGCTTGGGGGATACCTTTGAGGCAAATGCATCAATCTTCTGTCCGGACATCATGCCAAACTCATAGTAAGGTGATGTGGACAGGGATTCCTTGTCTGTGGTTATCATAAGCTCGGGTGAAACGCCCGAAATATATCGCTGCATAAGCTCAGAGCGGCTCAAAAGGTCAAACAGCGGCTGTTTGTCCTCGATTATGTAGGCTTTGCTCTCCTCCGGTGACATGAGTACCACACCTGACGGATCGTTAGGATCACTTTGCAACTCCAATATCTTTTCTCCCATGAGCGTCTCAAAGCGAATGGAGCATAGAAGCTCTCCCTTACCTGCTTGATCAGACAGCTTCGATTTATCTATAAGCCCCAGAAGCACCGTCTTTTCGTCCTCCGACAGCTTTATGTCATTCATATCGCCGCTAAAAAGAAAAACCTCCCGTGCATTATTTATCCCCCCCAAAGTAGGCAGATAAATAAACGCACAGATAATCGCCGCTACAATTATAAGCAAAATCACAGCGGATATTATCACCTTTTTGACACTAAAAAACATACCAAACCACGCAATGCCCTCGCTTGTCCTACGGGACATTACATATCCTTTCTTAAATATCCTTTGATCTATAGGGATTCTAAGGAGCAGGGTAACCTGCTCCCTTATCCTATTCCTTGTTCTCCTCCGGTTCATCACACGGACAGTCAGGGGCACAGGCGGGAGCATCTCCACCTGTTTCATCCTCACATTCATCTTCGCAGCAGCAATCGCATTCATCGTCACAGCCGCAGAGTGAATCGTCTATAAGGGTTACATTATCTCTTTGCAATTTGTAATACAAAAAGTAAGCGGCAGCAGCAGCTACGCTTGCAATAATTGTAACCAGACCAATAAGCCAGACTATCCCTTTTTTCTCTCTCATGTGTATACCTCCTGTTTTAATGAAAGTACCTTTTTTGCATACTCCTATTATAATATACCCATGAAGAAAACACAATATCTATTTTGAATTAATTTTTTTAAAACTTTTTATAACAAACATCGGAGTCCACATCGCCGACAATACCGGGTATGCGTGCTTTGTTGCTGTTTTGCCAAACCGAAAGCGAGCCTTTATAGCTGCATTTGTCTGC
>CAYSTR010000138.1:0-6875 GCA_964433745.1 uncultured Oscillospiraceae bacterium
GGGGGACGAGGTGCTTATATCGACAGCTAAGGCGATTAAGTCTGTTCTTCGCCATAACACGGATATCGTGTGCCGGTATGGCGGCGAGGAAATTATTGCGCTTCTGCCGCATACTGATCTTGCGGGAGCACAGAGGGTGGCGGAAAAGATTCGTGCGGCAATAGCTGAGCTTGCCATACCGCACGAATACAGCAGTATTTCCGATTATATCACAGTGTCGCAGGGTATATTCTCTTCTATACCCACAGCGGTAGGCAAGGATATGGAGAAGCAGTTTATCGGTTCAGCCGACAATGCTTTGTATGAAGCAAAACATACCGGACGCGACAGATACATGGTGTATAAATAAACCTATACCGAAACTCTAGTCTGAAACCAGATTCTGGCGGCTATTGGGTGCTCGTGGGAACAAAATGAGAGCCGTTGATATTTCGAGAACAGAAAGGGTGTTAAAGCCCCGGTCTCGCCCGGACAGAGGATGAGCCGTCCTGCATCGGTGACGGTTTCCCTTGTGTTGGGCGAGTTTTCAATATGTATGAGTATCTCGTCACAACCTAGGTTATTTACAAAATATGTAATGACAGATGAGTTTTCGGTGAGAAACCATGGAGAGGAGCGGTTTCCTCTGCCGGATATGTAGAGTTCCTTCTCGTAAAAGCCTGTAATCTGGTCGGCGGGTGCAATGACCTCTCGGTTGTACACGAGGCGAAGCCGTCCGTAGTTTATATGGCGTGAACTCATTCGCAGCATGAGACCGTTGTTTGGGAGTGTCCCCGACACCATAAGGTGCCATTCCCTCGTTATATCAATGTTTACGCAGTTGCCCACATCGCCGCTAAATCGGCTGTATCCTGTGATAAACGCATCCCGCTCAAAATTTATACGGTCGTTTATGCTGACGGTAATGTCTCTGGTCTCACGCGAACCTGTATCCACGACGAGATAGGCGCGTTCTACCCATTCCGGTTCTATGACCTCGCCTAGGTTAAAATAAACCACTGTCGCATCGCCACTTCGGAACAGCGAAAGAGGTATTTCATTATTTAATGCCAAAACTTCACCCCCTTTTGCATACCACATTTTATGCAAAAGGGGGTAATTTTGTTAAAAATAAGAAATTTTTCCTGTATTAGTCCACACTGCTATCGGATATGGTAGTTTCGGTATTTGCTTCCGGTGCTTTCTCCGATTGCAGCTCGTTAAAGACAGAGCGCAGTATTCCGTTTACATAAGCTGCATCCTCTTGACTGGCATATGTCTTTGTTATGAGCACGGCTTCGTTAATTGAAACACTCAATGGGATGGACTCTTCGTGTAGCATTTCATATATAGCAAGACGTAAAACCGACAGCACCACGCGGGGAAGACGCTCTTTCTTCCATTGTGTGGAGTATCGGTTAATCTTTTCATCCAACTCGTCAATATACTTTAATGTACCGGCGGTCAGCTTACATGTAAACTCGTCCGCCTGTTCTTCCTTACCCTCTATAAGCTCGGAGAGGGGAGTGCCGTCCTCTTTGAAGGTATATTCAAACAACAACGCAAACGACGCTTCACGCGATTTTGTGCGCGATGAACTATACCCTTTATGCGAGGCTTCTTTTTGTACTTCTTCCATATTTTCTTTCCTTTATAAATAGATTAAACGCGGCAAGGGGCGCACGGTGGTGCGCCCTACTCGTCAAATTTTATGCCGGTGATGTGAACATTGACCTTGGAAACGCCGACACCCGACATGTTCTGCACGGCGTTTTTTACATTGTCCTGGATATGCCTTGCTACTTCTTGAACCTTAGCACCGTACTTTAGAAAGACCGACACGTCAATAGCAGCAAGATCATCCACCATTTCGATATTGATAGCCTTATAGAGCTTGGGGCTGATGAAGAACTTCTTAATGCTGACCGGGATGCCAGACAGTCCTGCCACACCCTCGACCTCCATAGTGGCATATCGAGCTATAGTAGCAATGACGTCCTGCGAAATCTTGAGCTTTCCGGCGGCGTCCGTATTATAGTTGTCCGTCACGTGCTTTTTTCCTCCCGTGCGATTAGAATAAGGACTATAATATCATTATACCATATTTTTTCAAAAACACAACTACTTTACTTCAACTATTGTAATATTTTCGGCGGGAATTTTTGTTTCGGTCACAATTATGTCCTTAATCTGGGAGACCTGAGCTGCTTCAAGCCCCTCGGATTTTACAACAACATTGACCTTTTCGGTGTCAACATATGCTATACACTCGGTGAATCCCTTAGCCTTAATGAGGTTTTCAATCTTAGCTTCGGATTCTATACAGTCGGCTATGTTGCTGGCTTTAGCCGCCACCTCGCGGGACAGCTCCATATCGTCTGATGCATCGCTTAGAACACGCTGAAGAGTCTCGACGGCTTCATCACGCGAAAGCTGACGGTTGAGACGTGCCTGTACGAAATAATCGCCTGATGTGTCGCCGGGTTGGTCAACCAGCATTGCATCACCGTAATTATCCTCGCTGTTTGTAAGCTCTGTTGTCTCGAGACCGCCTCCTGCGTTGCTGTCGGACAGCTGCCAGTTTACGTAGATTGCCGCTCCGAGCACCAAAACTAATGCCGCCAAAACTATCTGTCTCTTGGAAATAATCATATTCATGTACACTACACACCTTTCTGGTTTTTGAAGACTTAAAGCTTAGTTTAAGCTCTTGCGCCTGTTTACCGCAACCCGGCTGCTGGGGACACCCAACGCCGTCTTTACCGCGCCGATGACCTTTTCGACTACCTTAATATTATCCCCGCCGTCACATACCACCACCACACCCTTTATCTCCGGCTCTTGTATTGTTGAAATGAGAGGATCATTATCTGATCCGAAGAGAATTACTTTGCTTTCCTCATCCCATGTATTCTTTGTCTGTTCGCCGTTTTCAGTCTGGGTTTTAAGCTTTTTGTCCCTTTCGTAAACGGTCTTGCTGCCCGATCCCAGTGTGATGAACACCGACACATCTCCCACGCCGTCCATCTCTTCAAGAATGGTTTTTAAGCGCATCTCCAGTGTTTCTACATAGCTTACTAAATCGGGAGCGGCAGGTGTTTCGGTTTTTTTAGCAGTCGGAAAGGAACAGTCGGACAGAAGAATAAGTATTAGTCCTATTGCGGCGGCTATAAATATAAGCTTTATCTTAGGATCTTTTTTAAAAAATCCCACTAGACCTTTGGTTACGCTGTCCGGAATTTTCTTGCCCGGTTTGTTTTTTACGTCTGACACCCCTTTTCCCTCCCGGTTTTTAGTTATAAACAATGCTGGGTACAACACCTAGCTTACTCGCCACACCTTTGCATATGTTTTCCTCCTTCTCCTTGTACTCTATATCAAGATATATGCGGACACCCTCTATAAATATGTCCGCTTTGTCCTCTTTATTTAGATTAATTGAAATGTCGTCCGCTTTTGCTCCTTGTGATGCTAGACTATCCTCGACCGCTGCTTTTAGTCTTGTCACAACAGCCTGTTCGGTCTGTTTGTCCATTATGTCCTCAATATCTCCTATATAGCGGTATGAGACCTCATCACGGGTGGGGAGTGATATGTCAAGCGATGGGGCTTGGCGCGTAAACGGCAGTACGATACTAAGAAGAAAGAATACACCCGCCGCAAACCGGTAGAGCTTACTCATTGCTCCCTCCGGAACGAGCATGGACAGAAGCCCGGTCAGCACCACTGCAATACACGCCGACAGAAGTATATCCCTAAGATAACCCATATGTTCACATCCTTTATGTACTGATAAGAAGAATAGAGCCTGTGGAGATAATAAGCATTAAACTAACGGCGGATAAAAGCGCCAGCATGACGGTTAAAACGCTTCTTACCGCCTTAAACACCCCGGATACATGTTCCACTGACAACACCTCCGCTCCCAAAAGACAGAGCCGCAGAGCCAGCATCCACAATATTATACGCAGGAAGCCGGGCAGAACGGTTACTAGTATCGCAATTATCCCGAATGCACCGACAGTTGATTTAACAAGGGATAGGCATCCCAGTACTGAGCCTACCGCCTCCGAGATTGCCCCGCCGACAAAGGGGATGGACGAGCCAATGAGAAACTTTGTCGTTTTAAGCGTCACATTGTCCGCACCCGACGAGACAAACCCCTGTACACCCAGGATAGCGGAGAACACCGTTACAGACAGAACAAGCCCCCAAACAGCCGTGTTCTTCATAAGCTCCGCCGCACCATTGAGGTTCAAGGATGGGTTTAGGTTCGCAACGAGACAAAAGCCCATATACGCAAGCACAACCGGCAGAATAACCTGTGTGGCAAGCTGTGTAATGAGCTGTGATACTGAGAACACGATTACCGAGTACACGCCTGCACTTGTTATCTGTCCGCTGGCGGCTACGATGGAGGAGAAGATGGGAACAAAACTAAGCTCAAAGCGTGCCACTTCATCTATAAGGGAGGCTGTGCGTTTTACACAGTCAATAATGGGAAGCACTATTACCATCGACATGGCAAGCGTCACGACGGTGGAGAACACCATAGACATGGATTTTTCTGCAAAGCTTAGCTTCATCGCTTCAAGAATACCACAGAGTATGAGCATACCGAACACGGAGGCGACTGCAAAAAGAGGTTTTTTAAGCTCATTTTTGAACACCTTTCCTATAAGCGAGATAAAATCCTTTAGGTTTAAGCTAAGAATTGAGGCGGGGGAGATGTCGTCCAGTGACAGCTCGTCCAAAAGCTTAGCTCCCTCATCCGGCAGCTTTCCTGCTAGTGAATCTGCTCCAGATGCTTTGAGCTGTTCGCCTACTAGACTGTCAGTCTCTGCTTCCTCGGCAAAAGCAGGTGAGGTGAGGGTGAATGTTATTATGAGTGCGAATATTATACCCATTAATTTTTTCATGTCCGTATTCCTTTTTTAACCCGAAATAAGTCCTGTCGCTATCGAGAGAAGTTCGTTTAAAAGCGGAAGAATCAATACGATTATAAGAACCTTTCCCGCCAGCTCCAGCTTTGCGGCGGTGGCACTCTCTCCCATGTCCTTACATGTGTCGGTGGCAAGCTGTGTGACAATGCAGATTCCCAGAGCCTTTAGTAATAATAACCCGCCGGTACTGCCGAACTTTCCCATATAGCCGTTTATAGCCTCGAAAACAGGTTCGGCGCGGCTTAAAACGAGAAGCAGAATGATAAGTCCTGTGGCAAGGCTGACGAGCATGGCATACTCGCTCTTATACTGTTTTAACATGACAGCGCAGAATGCTCCGGTCAGCCCGATGCCGACAAAAATAAATATATCCATAGCGATACCTATAACCCGAACACGTTTTTTATCGTGTCAAACAGAGTAGATATCTCCGACACCAACATCATGAGCACTACAATAAGTCCTGCTAGAGTGGTCATCATTGCCTGCTCCTCGCGCCCGGTGCGGTTGAGTACCTGGCTTAATACCGCCACAATTATGCCAACACCGGCAATCTTAAAGATAAGACCTACATCCATTATTATCCACCTCTATATTAGTACAATAACAGCGGCTATTCCGGCGAAGATACTAAGCTTTCGGATAAGACCGCCTTTCTTGTCCTGCTCCTCACGTGCAGATAAAAGCTGTGATTCAAGCCGAGCGTCCGAGCGGGAAAGGTTTGCTTCCTCTCCTTTCGGGTCACTGCGTCCCATGAACTCACCTAACTGTAAGAGAATCTCCCGGTCGGGCTTTTTTAAAGCTCCGGTATATCGTTCGGTCAGGCTTTTACGCCACGCTGCGGGGAAGGGGAGACCGTCATGTGAAAGCTTTGCGCAGGTATGAGCAAATGACAGTCCCGATAGCCCGTCAGAGCGGGCGGCATCCGAGATTATCACGTCCAGCGGTCGCTGATATAGTCTAATCTCGTTTATAAAGTACTGTATGAGCATTCGAGATAGAGACAGCTCATTTACACGCTTTTTATAGGTCGATGAGAAGTAGACCCCCGCATATACTATAGATGAAAACACAGCGAGAAGTCCGACAATCTTAGTCATCCAGTTCACCTGCCATGACGATATTATCGATGCGTCCGGGCTTTTGTCTGCCGTGCAGGAACACAATCCTCTCGAACACGCCTGATTTTATAAGTGAGGCTATATGCTTGCGGCGCTTTAGCTCGATTACAGATGAGGCATGGGCGGTGGCGATAAATGCAACACCGGAGTTTAATCCCTCGAGGACGGCAAGAGCCTCTCCCTTGCCGCCTATCTCGTCGCAGGCTATAATGTCGGGGGACATGGAGCGAAGAGCTGTCATTACACCCGCCGCTTTGGGGTAACCGTCCAGCACATCGGTGTTCAGACCCACATCGTTTTGAGGGATACCTCTTGATACGGCGGCAATCTCGCCGCGCTCGTCCACAACAGCTACACGAAATGCGCGGAGTGAACCTCCGTTTGAGAGCTGACGTACAAGGTCGCGCAGGACCGTCGTCTTGCCCGAACCGGGACCTCCCGCAATGAGCACACCTTTGCATCCGTCACCCACAAGTCCCACGAGCTTGTCTGCACAGCCGCGCACCTCGCGGGCAATACGGATGTTGATGGAGGATATCTCCTTGACCGATTGAATCTCGTTTCCGTCAAGGACGGCTGTACCGCAGATTCCCGCTCTATGTCCGCCCAGAAGGGTTATGAATCCGTTTCTTATCTCGTTTTGAAAGCTGTGTATGGAATATCCGCAGATTGAGCGGAACACATCCTCGATGAATGCCCGTCCCACATAGAGGCTTGCTTCTTTTACGTTGTTCGTGATGGTATTGTTGCGTATGTAATAACATTCGTCAGAGGTGTAGAGTACGAGCGGGCGGGATACGCGCAGACGTATCTCGTTTATGTTCCCCTTTAT
>CAYSTR010000139.1:0-6875 GCA_964433745.1 uncultured Oscillospiraceae bacterium
CACTCTTAATAGGAGCGGACATGTCGGTGCTTTCTAAGGCACTAAACCCCAATCCTCTAAAGCTTGCCGCTAAAGGGGTAACATCAGTCAGAGCACGAGTAGCTAACCTTCTAGACTTTGCACCCGGTATGACAGCAGAGACAATAATTAATGGATTATCCGATTATCTGTTACGCTCAATGAGCGCAGAGCACAAAAACCTCAGTGAGGACGAGATTTTTGAGATAGAAAAGCTTAAAAATGAGAAGTACAAAAGCTATAACTGGAATATAGGTGCTGCACCTCCGTATAATATCACGAATAGCGCACGTTTTGATTTTGGCACGCTCCAGTGCTATATTCAGGTGGAACGCGGGATAATATCGTCTATTAGGATATATGGGGATTTCTTCGGTACAGGCGATATCGATAATCTCACCGAAAGACTTCTGGGTATACACTATGAACGGTTGGCGGTCAAGAACGCACTTATAGAAGCGAATGTGGGTACTTATATTCACGGTTGTACAGCTGATAATCTCTGTGAGCTTATTATAAATGTATAGGGAGAGAAAAGTATGTCAAAACAGGCATTAATTGAACTGATGTTAAAGCACGGAGTGCTTCGTTTCGGGGAGTTCACCTTAAAGAGCGGGCGGCTGTCCCCCTACTTTGTCAACACTGGTCTATACAAAACCGGCGGAGCGCTGTCCGAACTGGGACACTTATACGCTCAAAAGATAATAGAGGTAACCGGCGGTACATTCGATTGCATGTTCGGGACTGCATACAAGGGTATACCCTTAGTATCCGCGGCCGCCGTTGCGCTCTATCGTGACTTTAATACGGACAAACCCTATCTGTTCAACCGCAAGGAGATAAAGACCCATGGTGAGGGCGGTATACTAGTGGGTTACACCCCATCGTCCGGTGAGCGTATGATTATCGTCGAAGATGTTATCACGGCTGGTACGGCGCTTAGGGAGGTCATGCCAATACTTAGGGAGCTGGGGGTAACGATAAACGATATGTTTATTTCGGTAGACCGCTGTGAGCGCGTAGCAAGCGGCAAAACGGCTGTTAAGGAAGTATATGACGAATTTGGAATACGTATCCACCCCATTGTGACGGTACATGATATAATCGGGCATATAAAAACACATCCCGAGCTTAACGTCTATGCGGACGCTATGCAAAGGTATGTGTCGG
Source organism: uncultured Oscillospiraceae bacterium (assembly GCA_964433745.1). Lineage (GTDB taxonomy): Bacteria > Bacillota > Clostridia > Oscillospirales > Ruminococcaceae > CAYSTR01. The sequence goes on from CAYSTR010000139.1 coordinate 1,189, forward strand.
AATTCTGCGTGAATTGACGATTTCTATTGATTTTTCGGGTAACATGTGCTATACTGTGCGGTAGAGGGACACGTTAAGGGCGGGAAATCCCCTTTTGCTTCGGTTTCGGCAGCATCCGAGACACACGCGAAAGGGGGGGCTGCAGATGGATGTTATCGTAGGGATTATCTGTCTGGTACTAAGTGTAACAAACCTAGTACTGACGATACAAATACTTTACATAGCTCCTCATAAGAAACGCAGAAAAAAATAACCGCCCTCCCTGCAAGTGTGCGGTTATTTTTTTATTGAACCGTAAGCACTAGGGGTTTCCCCCTGTGTCCCTCTACACTTATTATAACAGGGTTATTTTTTTTTGTCAACCATTTTTCTCTTCTTTTACTATATTACCTGTATTGACATTCCCCTTAAAATAACCTCCGATATTGTCCAACGTGACACGCGCAATCGCAGACAGTGCTTCGTCTGTCAAAAATGCCTGATGTGAGGTAATAATGACGTTTGGCATGGAGGTAAGCACCGCCAGCACATCATCGTGAATCACCTGACCGGAGAAGTCCTCGAAGAACAGATTTTCCTCCTCTTCGTAGACATCAAGACCCGCTCCTCCTACCTTACCGGACTTTAACCCAGTGAGCAATGCATCGGTATCGATAAGCGCACCGCGTGAGGTGTTTATTATGAGCACACCGTCCTTACAGCCTTCAATAGTTTTATCGTTTATAATATAGCGGGTACTCTTGGTCAAAGGACAGTGCAGAGAAATGATATCAGATCGTGCTGTTATCTCGTCAAAGGATACGTACGGAACGGTCACAGAACTGTCAGGATACGGGTCAAACGCCAGCACATCCATGCCAAATCCCTGACATATGCCAATGAGTGTCTTTCCGATTTTACCAGTTCCGACTATGCCAATGGTCTTGCCGTTTAAATCAAATCCCGTGAGACCGTTTAGACTAAAATTAAAGTCCCGCGTACGGTTGTATGCACGGTGAATCTTTCTGTTTAGCGTGAGTATGAGCGCAATGGCGTGCTCTGCTACGGCGTGCGGAGAATACTGCGGTACTCGCAGAATATCTACTTTACCGGACGCCGCCTTTAAATCGACATTGTTGTATCCCGCGCATCTCATGGCTACGAGTTTTATCCCTTTGTCGTGAAGAACATCAATAGTATCCTTTCCCAGATCATCATTGACAAACGCCACAACAGCATCGTGACCGTCCGCCAGAAGTGCGGTATTGGGACTTAGCTTATCCTCAAAGTAATCTATCTGAACATTGTAATCCTGTGTAAATCGGTCAAACCACACCTTATCATAAGGTTTAGTATCGAAAAATGCAAGCTTGCGCATATTATCCCCCCAAAGCTTTTACATATATTATTCCTTTTCGTATAACTATTACACCTGTTGAAAGAGGTATATTATGGGAAAAATAATATCAATTACAAATCAAAAAGGAGGAGTAGGTAAAACTACTACTGCCGTAAACCTGTCGGCGGCGTTGGGAAAGCAGGGTAAGAGGGTGCTTTTGACCGACATCGACCCGCAGGGGAACTCTACGAGCGGTATCGGTATCAATAAGCGTGAGGTCTCGGCTACAACATACGAGCTGCTCATAGGAAATGCCACAGCAAAGGAGGCAATAGTACATACCGCCTTTGACCGGGTGGATGTACTCCCCTCAAACATTCAGCTTGCGGGAGCAGAGATTGAGCTTGTGGAGCTAACCATGCGCGAATACCGTCTAAAGGGCGCACTCTCCCCTGTTGCCGCGGATTATGATTATATCATCATAGACTGTCCGCCGTCCTTAGGACTTATCACACTCAATGCTCTCACTGCCAGTGACAGCTTTATTGTGCCGATACAATGTGAATACTACGCCCTGGAGGGGCTGTCACAGCTCATGGCGACTGTCCGCAACATTAAAAGGCTGTATAACACCGCCATTGACATTGAGGGCGTACTCTTGACAATGTATGACGGGCGGCTCAATCTCACCATGCAGGTGGTGGATGAGGTAAAGAAGTTCTTCCCCGGTAAGGTCTACAAGACCGTCATACCCCGCAACGTGCGTCTTTCGGAGGCCCCCAGCTACGGTCAGCCCATATCCTACTTTGATGCGGCATCAAAGGGTGCAAAGGCATATGAGGAGCTGGCAGAAGAGATTATTAATCATTAAATTAAAGCTTTAAGGAGGACTATATAATGATCATCGACAGCTTAAAGAATGCAGAACAATACCTATGTCTGGGAGAGGGAATAAAGAAAGGACTTGATTTCCTCAAACAAAACAAGGAAGCGGCACTTCCTGTTGGTCGTCACGAAATTGACGGCGATAAGGTGTATGCGCTGGTTCAAGAATACGAAACACAACAAAAAAGCGAACGAAAGCTTGAAGCTCACCGCAACTATATCGATATACAATTTGTCGCATCCGGTACAGAATGTATGGGATATATCAAGTCAGAGGGGCAGACGGTCAGCGCCGTTTATCTGCCTGAAAAGGATGTGGAATTCTATTCGTCTGACGAGGATGTTCTTATGCCTATTTGTGCTGGTGAGTTTGCTATCTTCTTTCCGCAGGATGCTCACCGCCCCTGTTGTATGAATAAGACACCTAGCCATGTGCGCAAGATAGTCATTAAGGTTAAGATATAAGAGAGGATTAGAATGGAAAATAAACCTGTCATTTTTTCGGGTATTCAACCCACCGCCACATTTACCCTCGGCAACTATCTGGGAGCAATAAAAAACTGGGATTCTCTTCAAGATAACTATGATTGTATATATTCTATAGTTGATCTTCATGCAATCACCGTCCGACAGGAACCGGCAGCACTGCGCAGACAGACGCTGGAATCCTTTGCACTCATGCTGGCTTGCGGGATTAACCCGGATAAATCACTCACCTTTATCCAGTCCCATGTTCCCGCACATGCATCGCTTGCATGGATTCTATCATGCTATACCCAGTTCGGTGAGCTGTCCCGAATGACACAGTTTAAGGACAAATCCGCCCGTCACGCAGACAACATAAACGCCGGACTGTTTACCTACCCTGTTTTAATGGCGGCTGATATCCTACTGTACGGCACAAAGCTTGTACCAGTAGGCGCAGATCAAAAACAGCATGTGGAGCTGTGCCGGGACGTTGCAGAGCGGTTTAACAGTGTATACGGCGATGTGTTCATCATTCCCGAACCGTATATTCCCCCGCAGGGAGCACGTGTCATGTCGCTAGGAGACCCGACTAAGAAGATGTCAAAGTCCGATGAAAACAAAAACGCCACGGTCTACATTCTGGATGACCGTGATACAATAATCCGCAAGTTTAAACGAGCCGTCACAGACAGTGACAGCTCTGTTTGCTATGCCGAGGGTAAGGACGGAATAAATAATCTACTGTCCATTCTAAGTGCCGTCAAAGGTAAACCGATAAAGGAACTGGAAACAGAGCTATCCGGAATAGGATACGGCGAGTTCAAGCTCATAGTCGGTGAAGCCGTAGCCGATGCTCTTACACCGATACAAGCGCGGTATAATGATTTAATGTCCGATAAAGAGAACCTTATTAGGATAGCGGCAGAGGGAGCAGAAAAGGCAAACGCCCGCACACGCCGAATTATGGGCAAGGTATACCGCAAGGTGGGGCTTCTATAATCAATAGCATGATATAAGTAAAAACGGTCTGCGTAAGCTTTCACTTCGCAGACCGTTTAATGTGTATGTTCTTATTTCTTAGCCGCTGCCCAATCCTTCATGAACCTATCCAGACCGGAGGTTGTCAGAGGATGATCTATCATGGACATGATTACATTATATGGAATTGTGGCAATATCAACACCCGCTGCCGCCGCGTCCAGAACATGGACGGGATGACGAACCGAGGCAGCCAGAACCTTTGTGTCAATACCATGAGCTTTAAATATCTTCACAATCTGCGAAATAATCTCAACACCGTTGTATCCGATATCATCTACACGACCTAGGAACGAGCTGACAAATGAAGCGCCTGCACGTGAAGCCAGCAGAGCCTGTGCTGCGGAGAATACCAGTGTCATATTGACGCGTATCCCCATCTTGCTAAGTCTTTTAGTAGCCTTTAAGCCCTCGGCACACATGGGAATTTTTATTATAATGCGGGGATCAATCTTGGAAAGCTCGACTGCTTCCTCAACCATTCCCTCCGCCTGCATGGATATAACCTCTGCAAATATGTCCCCATCCACAATGGATGTTATCTCTTTGATAACGGCCTTAAAATCCTTGCCCTCCTTGGCAATAAGAGATGGGTTTGTAGTAACACCGCTGATTACACCCAACTCATTGACGGCTTTAATGTGCTCGATATTTGCTGTATCGATGTATATCCTCACTATTTCATTCCTCCATTAATATTTTTCCACTTAAATATTGTATCATATATATATTGTTTTGTAAAGTATTTAACCAGTTTTTTGTTTTCGGCATTATTAACAAAAGTGAAACAATATATTCACACATGTTTATGGGAAAATCTAGTGTGAATTTTGTCAAAAAAATGATATAATCGAAATGGTTATAATAATATAAAGGAGCAAAATATGTCATTAGTGAATGTCATCAGTCTCGCAGGCGGACTGGCTTTATTTTTGTATGGTATGTCCGCCATGGGTGGGGGACTGGAAAAATTAGCCGGAAGTAAACTTGAAAAGATACTTGAGCGGCTGACAGGAAACATCTTTCTCGCAGTTTTAGTAGGAGCGCTTATAACAGGCGTAATACAGTCCTCATCCGCTATGACCGTCATAATTGTAGGGCTGGTTAATGCGCGCATAATGAAGCTAAAACAAGCTGTAGGGCTTATCATGGGCGCAAATATAGGTACAACCATAACCTCTCAAATCATTAGACTGGGTGATATTGATGAGGGGTCGATATTTCTAATACTTTTTAAACCGGCAACTCTGGCTCCCTTAATTGCTTTTATTGGAATAATCCTATTTATGTTTTCAAAGAAGAGTAAAAATAATAATATAGGGCAGATAATGCTAGGATTTGGCGTATTGTTTTCGGGTATGCTTGCTATGGAAGCCGCGGTGCGTCCGCTTCGCGAATTAGAGGCGTTTACAGGGCTTTTCTCTGCTTTCTCCAATCCCCTGCTGGGTATTCTTGTGGGTGCAGTGGTGACAGCTATAATCCAAAGCTCGTCTGCATCGGTAGGTATTCTGCAAGCCCTCTCGTCTACCGGAGTAATTACATATTCCTCCGCCATCCCAATAATTTTAGGGCAGAACATAGGAACATGTATTACCCCTATAATATCAAGTATCGGTGCGTCTAAAAATGCTAAACGCGCTGCAATGATTCATCTCTACTTTAATATAATCGGCACAGCTGTTTTTATTGCTGTTATTTATCTCTTACAAGGACTGGGATGGTTTCCGTTCTGGATGGATACCATCGACAGGGGTGGTATCGCAAACTTCCATCTTATCTTCAATCTTTTAACTACACTTCTATTTATACCATTTGCAGGGCTTCTCATTAAGCTTGCTGAGCTTACAATAAGTAAAAAAGGCGACAGTGAGCAGACTACAGAGATAAGTGTTCTGGACGAGCGCTTTCTGCACACACCCTCAGGCTTCCTTCGTGTATGACCCGGCTTGCCTCAACTCCTTCTACTCTGCTTCCTTCG
>CAYSTR010000140.1:0-6875 GCA_964433745.1 uncultured Oscillospiraceae bacterium
TTATACGCGAAAAACCCATTGATTTAGGGCTGATAGGTATAGGTGAAAATGCACATATTGCCTTTAATGATCCCCCCGCCGACCTTGAAACAAAAGCTGCATTTCACATCGTAACCCTAGATGAGCAGTGTATAGCACAACAGGTCGGAGAGGGTTGGTTTGCTACACCAGCAGATGTTCCGTCACAGGCCATAAGTGCTACGGTGCATCAGATACTTTTGTGCCGCTCAATTATTTCAGTCTGTCCTCACGCTGTCAAAGCAAAGGCGGTATATAATACATTAAATTGTAAAAGCATAGATCCCATGATTCCGTCCTCAGTATTAACCGGTCATGCAGACTGGCAGCTCTATCTGGATAATAATTCCGCCTCACTTTTAAGATAACATGGGTATGTTATCTTAAATCACATACAAAAAGACCCATTTCCGGGTCTTTTTGTTTACAATCCTAATGCGGTCACATCATTAGTCTAGTGCTTTGTTTCTGTAAAACCATTTGGATTTTTACGGCTATATTCTATTAAAAGCTTGTAATACCAACAATATTCTGGTATTATATACATGAATGCATCTTGTGAGGGACGGTGAAATTAACATGAAAAAAAAACGGCTATTAGGAATGTTTGACATTTTTTCGCTGGGGTTCGGCGGCGCAGTAGGCTCGGGTATATTTGTAATGATAGGCATAGGTATTGGTTATACAGGGAAGTCTATTAGTCTTGTATTTATTGTTTGTAGTATTTTATCTTTGTTGGCGTACATGTACAATGTTGTAATAAGCTCTATGTTTGCGTTTAAGGGCGGTAACTACAGCCAGACAGGACTTCTTTTAAATCTGACGATGACGGGTGTAAACGCCACGTTTACATTGATTCACGGCATATTCTTTACCATCTTCTCGATGGGTATCACAAAATACATAACGTCAGTAATACCCGCCGCCGGGGCTTACTCCAAGATTATAGCTTCGGGTATATTAATTATTTTTTATGCGGCTTCAATTCGCGGCTCTAAATCTATAGCGGTTTTGCAGAATGTTATGACGGTGATACTTGTCGGTTCTATCCTTATGTTCATCGTTGTCGGGCTTTTTAAGGTTCAACCGGGATACTTTAGCGAGGACTTTTTTTCCGGCGGCGCTTCGGGTTTCTTTGGAGCAGTGGCTTTCATGAGCTTTGCTTGCCAGGGTTCGACTATCGCCCCAGTTGCCATGGCTTCGGTAACAAAGAAACCGACCAAGACGATTCCGCTTACCATATTATTAATAACAGCAGCATTGGCGTTGCTTTACTCACTGGTAGGTGTGGTGGCATCGGGTGTTCTGCCGATTGAGGAGGTTGCGGGTCAGAACCTCAGTCAAGTTGCTGAGAGGATTTTCCCGACCTTTCTTTACAGTATATTTATATTAGGAGGAGCGGTATTTGCACTTGCAACTACGATGCTATGCGGTATAGCAGTTATTCGTTATCCCATAGAGCAGATAGCGGAGGACGGATGGATACCGGCTGTGTTCAAGAAAAAGACCACCGCAGGGTATCCATGGGTGATAGCATTATTCTACTTTACAATATCACTTGTTCCTATATTCTTAGGGTTTAGCTTTGAGGCATTAGTCTCGCTTATTATTATCCCTAATATGCTTATATGCGCTTATTGTAACCTTGCGTGTATAAAACTGCCTAAGAGGTTTCCTGTGCAGTGGAGTAGGAGTATACTTCGTATGCCCGTACCTGTTCTCGCAGTCGTCATGACAGCATCTGCCGCTGTAGATCTCTTAATAGCAGCTATACTATTTACATCGCTTGGGGTGTTGGAGATGGTTCTGTCAGTCTGTTTAATTGTTATTTGCATAGGGTTAGCCGTCTACAGGATAAAGGCGCGGTATGTTAACCTAGAAGCTATAGAGGCATACAAGAAATCAATTCTAGATGAAGCAGAGACAAGTACGATATTATAATCCGAAAGGACAAGGCAGATGATAATAAGGGAAGCAGCATACAATGATATAGAGACGGTAGTAAAAACAATGGCAGATAGCTTTGAATATGACCCGTTGTATTCCTATTTTATTGAGAATCATGACAAGAGAAGGGAGTTTCTTTTTAAATTCATGCGTTTTCGTCTGTTGTTTGGCATGAAGAAGGGTATAACCCTGATATCTGACGATGCATCCGGTGTCTCTGTATGGATACCTCCCTATGTTAAAATGAGACCAATCTATCTGGCACTGTACGGCGGATTTACAGCTATGTTAAAATGTAAGCACAGTGAACGTGTACGCTTAATGGAATATATAGAGTATGTAGATGCCGTAATCGAAAGGTATAACTGCGGGGGCTACTGGCATTTAGCTCCTTTGTGTGTTTCTCCAGACAGACAAGGCGCGGGGTTGGGTTCAGCACTTCTCAAAAAAGGACTGTCGGCACAGCAAATAGAGAATAAACCGTGCTTAGTAGTCACGCAGACCTTAAAGAATAAACATTTCTACGAAAGTAACGGCTTTGTCACACTGGATCATACCCTTGTTCCGGGTACGGAGGTTAATAATATTTTATTAGTGTATAACAGAAAATAGAGCATAAAAAAGCAGCCGGTTTGGCTGCTTTTTTTCTACTGGTCTTTTCGGTTGGGTTTTACTTTATTAAAAAGCAATACTAATAAATAATACGCCGCAAAAGGTATAAGAACACACATTAAAGAGAAACCTCCTACCTCGTAAAGACCCATTAAAAAGAATGGAATATTAAGAAGATATATTTCACAGCATCTTTTCTTGAGTACGGCACAATTACCCCCATATATTGGTAACTTTCGTATGCTGTGTTATAAAACTTTATACCATAATCATTTCTGAAACAAAAGATTTAGACATTTTTTCACTTCATATAGAGATATTACTTTACTTAAATTACCATATGCTGTATAATATTTTAAATACAGTAATTAAAAAGCTAAAAGGAGATGTTAATTGTGACAGAAAATGACATTATAAGATTAATGCAGCCCATATGGCAAGGTGAGGTTACTCATGATGAGACAGTGACAATAGTAAAAAACGAGGACGGCACCTTTCCGGATATAACGCTTTTATATCCTGTGGGTAAGGTTTTATCAATTACAAATCCCATAAGCGGTAAAACCTATGAGAATAATAAAGACTATATCGTAATTGACGGTATAATCCGCCTACCTGCACACACAGAAGCGGTACATTTTGACCATAATGAATACTACTTAAAGGATGGAATCCCCGGTAAAAATTATGCAACAAAAACAGGATATCTGTTCTTTGGAGAGGTAGATTCGTTATTGTCAAAACAGCTTTATATTACATACGAGCATGAGAGCATCTGTCCGGTGGGTGTTCCTGCAAATAAATGCGGATTACTGCCTAATACAAAAACAGCACTGACAAAAGGCGGTAAGCTCAACATCCTGTATATAGGAGACAGTATTACAGAAGGGTATAATGCCAGCGGATTTATTGGTGTTCCACCGTTTGTTCCGTCGTGGAGTGAGCTTGTGACCGCGTATCTGAAGCATTGCACTGTAGCGCATATTGAAGGCTTGAACCTTGCTAAAGCCGGACAAAACACAGTCTGGGGAATTTCGCGCTGTAATCAGTATCTGCATAATCAAGAGGGAACTGTACCGGATTTAGTTATTATAGCGTTTGGCATGAATGACGGTTCATCACGTATGCCGCCTAATGAGTATATATCCAACTTATGCGAAATCATGGAGCTGTTTCTGAAAGCAAACCCTAGGTGCGAATTTGTGTTGGTGTCTACGACCCTGGGAAATCCTGAAATACCTGTGGTAAACGGCTTGCAAGAAAGCTACCTAGCTCCGCTTTTGGATCTTGAAAAAATAGGTATTGCCGTAGCAGATATGACCACCATCCATAAGCAATTAATGAGCCGCAAGCATTACCGCGATATGACAGGTAATAATGTAAACCACCCGAATGACTACCTCAATCGTGTATATGCACAGGTTGTATGCAAGACGGTGGCAAATCTTTAATCTGCTCCACATATTGTAACATATAAAAAATGAATTTTTTTATATCGGGAGTTGAATATAACAAATTAATATGCTATAATTATTGAAACAATATATTTATCTGAGATATTGTTTTCAGATAAATTAGTATTTTTCAAGAGGGATGTAAAAGTATGAAGAAAAAATCCATTGAACATAAGCTGATATCCTCAACGATCATAATCCTCAGTATAACGCTAGTTGTACTGACTTTAATTAATGTTTTTAATTTGTTAACTTCTGGAACAAAACAAATTAAAATGCAAGAAAAGCTTGCAATGGAGGGGTATGACCGTACTATTAAGGAACAGGTGCAAAGTGCAGTCAGTGTTGCCGCACACTTTGAGAATCTTGCTTCATCCGGTGAAATGACCTATGAGCAGGCGAAAACGGCAGCGGCAGATACAATTCGTGAGATTAGGTACGGTACAGAGGGTTATTTCTGGATAGATACTTCAAAAGGTATTAATGTAATGCACATAAACAGGTCTATCGAGGGTACGGACCGTTATCTATCCGAGGATGTAAAGGGCTTTCAGCTTATTAAGGCGATTATAGAGAACGGAATGAAGCCGGGCGGCGGGTTTACCGAGTACTATTTTACCAAATCCGGAGGGACAGAGCCTTTTCCTAAACGTGGTTATTCTCTTTATTTTGAACCATTTGACTGGGTAATCGGGACTGGCAACTATATAGATGATATAGAAAACAGCATGAATACCCTTAAAGCGCAGGTTATGAACGATCTTATAATGCGTGTATCTTTTAGTATTGTTGCGGGTGCGGTTTTGTTTATTATTGGTTTTTATATGACAAGAAAGCTATCACGAAGCATTGCAATGCCGATAAATAATCTGGTTGCGATTGCCGATACTGTGGCGGCAGGCGGGGTCACTGTCTCGTATGAACAGAGTGATATTGATGAGATATCAAAGCTTCTCACATCATTCATGTCAGTTACAGACAGTATCCATAGACAGGCAGATATCTTGTCGCAAATCTCAAAGGGGGATTTTACAGGATCCATAGAGAAGCGTTCGGGTGAGGACATGCTCAATGAGAGTATAGAATCCATGAATATTCTTCTAAATAAAACGCTAACTGAGGTTCAACAGATAGCTCTGGGAGTGGCATCCGGTTCGGATCAAGTGGCACATGGTGCGCAGTCATTAGCACAGGGGGCAACTGAGCAGGCCGCCTCTTTTGATAAGCTTTCTACATCCATAGCAGAGATGCAGCAAGAGTTTAAGCTGACCGGCGATAATATAAAAAAGACAACCGATGACACCAATTCAGTGGAGTGCGACCTAAGCGAGACATATGAGAAGATGCAGCGGTTGATGTTTGAAATAAATCAAGTAAATGATAAGTCCTCCGAGATACGAAAGATTATTAAGACGATTGAGGATATTGCATTCCAGACGAACATTCTCGCTCTCAATGCGGCAGTAGAAGCGGCAAGAGCCGGTTCAGCCGGAAAGGGATTTGCCGTTGTTGCGGATGAGGTGAGAAACCTTGCTGGAAAATCAGCGGAAGCGGCAAAAACTACTGCTTCTCTAATAGAGAGTACGGTTAATTCCATAACCGCTGTAACCGACAATGCCGAACAGACTGTTAAAACAATGGATACAATAACCGCCACGGTCAAGGATGTGGCATCTGATGTAAGGGATATATCCGAAACGGTGAACAGCGAGCTTGTTACCATGAAGCAGATTATGGACGGAATAGACCAGATATCCACAGTGGTACAGACAAATTCCGCTACCAGCGAGGAGAGTGCCGCCGCCGCCGAGGAGCTATCCGGGCAGGCAAACGAACTAAACAGTCTGATTGCACAGTTTAAGCTCAAAGAATCATCCGACAGCAGAATATCAAGTGTGGGCGGGCTTAAATATTAGTACAGTTTGAAAAAGCAGGCTGTGACTTACAAAACTGCATCGGTTTGTTCAAACAGTAAAAAAAGGGCTACCTAATGGTAGATATTTTAATGCAACATACTGGCATCGTTTAAACGGTGTCAGTTTTGTTTTAGCTGGATGCGCTCATTGTCATAAGAGTTTCCGCGTCTTGACATTGATGGTGTAATGCAGTATGATTTTGTTAGAGCGGAATATGCTATTAAAATATACTGAAACCCTTGGTCACTGTGAAGTTGCAGCTTTGTAAAATATTTTAATTTATAACAGAAAGGAATGAATTCTAAATGCACAGCTTTACCTACGAAAAAGAATCCTCACGGGAGATATCCTTTCCACTAGGCGGTATTGGGACAGGCTGTATCGGGCTTGCGGGTAACGGACAGCTCATCGACATGGAGATTGGCGGCAAGCCGGACAAGGGCAGTCATGCGTCATTCAGTCATTTTGCAATTAAAACAGAGAAAAACGGCACACTCATTGACAGGCGTGTCGTTCAATCGGACTATCTTGGCAGCTGCATGGGACAGTTTAACCGCGGCGGCTTCCAAAGCTACTGCTTCGGCATTGACCGCGCCGCCATGACAGGTATACCGCATTTCAAGGATTGTCTGTTCACAGGTGAGTTTCCTCTGGCCAAGCTTGAATTTACAGACATTAATTTCCCAGGCAAGCTTTTTATGGCTGCATTTAATCCGTTTATTCCTCTGAACGACAAGGACTCCACCATTCCCGGAGCATTCTTTTCCTTTACTATAGAGAATACAACGGATGATACACTCGATTATTCTGTAGCCTTTTCAATGGCAAATAGATTAGCCATTGAAAAGGCTACAGAATAATCGAGTGTATCATCCGGAGCATTCTTTTCCTTTACTATAGAGAATACAACGGATGATACACTCGATTA